>JAITMU010000030.1 GCA_031277195.1 Gallionellaceae bacterium
CTTCATCGCCAGCGGCACCGCCACGTTGGCGAGCTTCGCCAGCACCAGCAAGATCATCGCCAGCGCAGCGCGCCCCTTGAATTCCATCAAGTAGGGAAACAGCGAACGTATCGTCTGCCAGTCGCGGCGGCGGTCGGATTTTTCAGTGGCTGAACTCATTGCAGCAGGCGAGATGGCAAAGGCGCGATTATAAAGTATTGGACGTATTAAAACAGTACGCACAGGGCAGGATGTATCACGCCCGTCATTCCAGCGAACGCTGGAATCCAGCGCATTTATCAAAATACTCCGGCGCAGCCGGACAACACGGTTTTGTCCGCTGCGCGGGATGAATGTTTTTGCTGGATTCCAGCTTTCGCTGGAATGACGGAGCAGTAGGGCGGGGCTTGCCCCGCGCGGTGCGGCCTTTGAAATTCTCACAGCGCGGGGCACGCCCCGCCCTACACATCATCCTGCCCGCGCGCGAATCCGATCAGGCTGGTCAGCACCCGCATCATCCCCAAACTCACCCGCGAAACGATCCGCACCCAAAGCCCCCGCCGTTTCCAGGCGGACGGCTCAACGCGCTTTGCGCCCTGCTCGATTTCATCCAGCAGACTGGCGCGCAATGCTGCGGCGAATCCCCGGTCGCTCACCGCCAGATTGGCTTCGCGCGCCAGCCACAGACTGAAAGGTTCGATGTTGGACGAGCCGACCGTCGCCCAGCGTCCGTCCACCACCGCGACCTTGGCGTGCAAAAAGCTGGCGCGGTACTGGTAAATCTCAATCCCCGCGCTCAGCAGGTCGTCGTACAACGCCAGCGTGGCGTAATGCTGCAAGCGGTATTCAATCTGGCCTTGCAGCAGCAGCGTCACTTTCACGCCGCGCTCGGCGGCTTGCTGCAGGGCTTGCCGGAAATCCCGTCCGGGCAAAAAGTAGGCGTTCGCCAGCAGGATTTCGCGCTTGGCGGCGTTGATGGCGCGCACATAAGCCTGTTCGATGTCACGCCGGTGGCGCAGGTTGTCGCGCAGCAAAAACGCCACCCGACGCTGCCTGCCCGTTATCGGTCGCCAACTGATGCGCTCGCGCTGGCGGCGGAAATTCGTCCAGGACACCAGCGTCCACAGACGCCGCATCGACACCTGAATGCGCGGCACGATTTCGCCCTGCACTTCCACCGCGTAATCGAGACGCGGCTGACCCAGCCCGTTATCCGGCAGATCATCCGTGATGTTGATGCCGCCGATGAACGCAATGCGGTCATCCACAACCACCAGCTTGCGATGCAAGCGGCGCAAGCGCTGGCGGCGCAACGTCAACCAGGAAATTTCCGGTCTGAATTTCAGCACTTGCACGCCGGTGGCGCGCAATTCTTCCATCCGCGCAGGCGAAAATCCGGCGCTGCCAAAGCCATCCATCATCAAATGCGTCCGCACACCGCGCTGCGCGGCGCGCTGCATCGCTTCGGCGACGCGCCTGCCGATGGTGTCATCGGCAAAGATGTAGGTTTCCAGATAGATGGATTCCGTCGCGCTGTCGATCGCGGCGATGAGGCGCGGGAAGTAGTCCGCCCCCGTGTGCAGCAAGGTCAGAACGTGACGGCCGACGTGATGCGCGCTGCTCATGGCAACACCAGCGTGGTGGACAGCGCCGCGTGATCTGAAATTTTGCGCCAGGCGTGAATCTCACTGTGGCGAACATCCAGCCCGCGCACATAGATGCGATCCATGCGCAACAAGGGCAAACCGGCGGGATAACTGCGCGCCAGCCTGCCGTGATGAGCGTCGAACACTTCGCGCAAATGCAGTTCGCGCGCCAGCAGATAGCTCGCGTGATCGTTCCAGTCGTTGAAATCGCCCGCGACAATCAGCGGCGCATCTTCCGGCACCTGATCGCGGATGCGATCCAGCAACACGCTGAACTGGCGTCCGCGCCATTGCTTCAGCAAGCCAAGATGCACGCACAGGCAATGCAGCGTCAATCCGTTTGGCAGTTCCATTTCGCTGTGCAACACGCCGCGCTGTTCCAGCCCGTGCGCGGAAATATCCTGATTGTCCCAGCGCAAAATCGGGTAGCGGCTGAGAATGGCATTGCCATGATGTCCGGCTTCATAGATGGCGTTCTTGCCGTACACGCGATGCGGCCAGTTTTCGCCCGCGAGAAATTCATGCTGCGGCTGCGGCAGGGTCGCGCGGCGACGCAACATCGTGCGGCGCGCCCCCGCGCCTTGCACTTCCTGCAAAAACACGATGTCGGCATCCAGCCCCTGCAAGCGCTCGCGCAACTCCGGCAGCACCGCGCGCCGGTTGAATTGCGAGCGGCCTTTGTGGATATTGTAGGTGGCGATTTTGAGGATGCTGCCGAAAGAGCCCCTCTCCCCTCGTGGGAGAGGGGTTGGGGAGAGGGGGAGGTTTGGTGAAACACCCTCACCCTCTCCCTCTCCCCAACCCTCTCCCATCAAGGGAGAGGGAGTTGTGACGCTGCGCGCGTCCACATCACGCATTCCCGATCCCGCTCGACGGCAAATTGATCTGCTTGGCGAAATCCAGCATCCGTTGAATCGGCAACACGGCGCGCGGAATGATCGCCGGATCAACGTGAATTTCATTGCGCCCGCCTTCCAGCGTCTCCGCCAGATTCGCCAGGCCATTCATCGCCATCCACGGACAATGGCTGCAACTGCGGCAATTCGCGCCCTGTCCGGCGGTCGGCGCTTCGATGAAAATTTTGTCCGGACACAAGGTGCGCATCTTGTGCAGGATGCCGTTGTCGGTGGCGACGATGAATTCGCGCGCGGATGACGCTTGCGCCGCTTTGATGAGTTGCGTGGTGGAACCAACCACATCGGCGAGCTTGATCACCGCGCGCGGCGACTCGGGATGCGCCAGCACTTTCGCCTGCGGATGTTGCGCCTTCATTTCCGCCAGTTCCCTGGCCTTGTACTCGTCATGCACGATGCACGCGCCCTGCCACAGCAGCATGTCGGCGCCAGTTTGTTCCTGCACATACGCGCCGAGATGACGATCCGGCGCCCACAGGATTTTTTCGCCGCGCTCCTTGAGATGGCGCGCGATGGGCAACGCGATGGAACTCGTCACCATCCAGTCGGCGCGCGCCTTCACCGCCGCGCTGGTGTTGGCGTAAACCACCACGGTACGGTCGGGATGCGCGTCGCAAAACGCGGCGAATTCCTCCGCCGGACAGCCGAGATCGAGCGAGCATTCCGCTTCCAGATCGGGCATCAACACGCGCTTTTCCGGATTGAGTATCTTCGCCGTCTCACCCATGAAACGCACACCGGCGACGACGATGGTTTTCGCCGGATGCTCGTGGCCGAAACGCGCCATGTCCAGCGAATCGGAAACGATGCCGCCGGTTTGTTCGGCGAGGTCTTGCAAATCGGGATGCACGTAATAATGCGCGACGAACACGGCGTCCTGCTCTTTCAGCAGGCGCTTGATGCGCGCGATCAATTCCGCCCTTTCTTCCGCCGACGGCTCGACTGGCGCTTTCGCCCAGGCTTGCGCCGTGCTGCATACCGAACGATTGTTGGCGTCGGGGAGATCGAAGATGACGGGAATTATTTCTGCTGACATTGCGCTCTTTCCGGTAATTGCAAAATCGCCGCGCGGTTGCTCGGCGAAAACACTTTATCCGCCGCTTCGCGCCAAGGCAACCAGACGTAACTCAAATGCTCGCGCGGCGACACTTGCACCGGCTGCGCCGTCGGCAGCTCGAGACTGAACACATGTTCCGTGTTGTGCGTCGTGCCGGGCGGATAACGGTCTATCCATTTCGGATAGATGTCGTACACGTTCTGCTGTTGCCAATCGGTCAGCGTATGACCGCGCGCATCCAAACCGGTTTCCTCAAACACTTCGCGGATCGCCGTTTCACGCAGCGATTCCTCGCCGTCACGGCTGCCGGTTACCGATTGCCAATAGCCGGGATAATCGGCGCGTTCCAGCAGCAGCACATCGAGATCATGCGTGTGAATGACGATCAGCGCAGAGACGGGTTGCTTGTACGCCATCAGTAAAAAAACACCCAAAACGGTTTGTCCTGCCCGCGCCAATACTGCACTGTGTCGTTGAATATCTGCGTGACCTCATCACGATCCGCATCCGCCAAACCAAGGCTGTCATCCGTCCGCAGCAACAACACATAGCCCGGCACGTCCAGCCAGGACAGATCGCCCAGCGCGTCCGCCAGCGCGTCGAAATTGTGGCCGAACCATTCCGGCGCGCGGATGGCGGCGGCGATGGTTGCGAGAAATTCGCCCTTGTTGCCGCACTGGGTCAAGTCTGTTTCCAGCAACGCAAAATCAGCGCACGCCACGTTGGCGCGCAAGATTTCCACCTCGCACCCCAGGCGATACACGCCCGCTTCGTTCACGTCCTGCAATCGTTTGTATAGATCGCTCATGGTTGAATGCGCTGAAATGTCTGGTAGTGATCCGCCGTGTAATAGCACTCCGGCGGCTTGCCGCACAC
>JAITMU010000047.1 GCA_031277195.1 Gallionellaceae bacterium
CTGAAATCTTGCGCCATGCCGTTGCGCTGCAACGCCCGCCAGGTTTTTTCATCGCGATACGCTGCCACCGCACGCTGCACGGCCTCCATCAAACTGTCCGCGTCAGCCACATCAAACACGAAGCCCGTCGCACTGCCCTGCTTCAAGGTCTTCTCATTGCAATCCGTCACCGTGTCCTTCAAGCCGCCGGTGGCGCGCACGATGGGCGGGGTGCCGTAATGCTGGCTGTACATCTGGTTGAGGCCGCACGGCTCGAAGCGTGACGGCATCAGGAAAACGTCCGCGCCCGCTTCAATCAGACGCGACAATGGCTCGTCGAAACCGACGCGCACGCCGACGCGCCCCGGATGGCGCTCCGCCAATGCCTGCGCCGCTTGCTGCATGGCGGCGTCGCCGCTGCCGAGCAGAACCAGTTGCGCGGGCAGTTCCAGCAGGCGCGGCGCGATGTCCAGCACCAGATCCACGCCCTTTTGATAGGTGAAGCGGCTCACCAGTCCGAACAGCGGGACATCGGCCTCCTCACGCAAGCCCATGCGTCGCTGCAATTCCAGTTTGCACGCGCGCTTGCCCGCCAGATTATCGCGGTCATAGCCGACCGGCAGCGCGGGATCGGTTGCGCTGTTCCATTCTTCGTAGTCGATGCCGTTGACGATGCCGCTCAACGCCTCGCGGCGGTGAGTCAGCAGCCCTTCCATGCCGAACCCCAGCATTTTGGTTTGAATTTCTTCGGCATAGGTTGGGCTGACGGTGGTGATGCGATCGGCGTAATACAAACCCGCCTTGAGGAAAGAGAGATTGCCGTAATACTCCGCGCCGTCCATGTGAAAACTCTCCCAGGGCAAGCCGAGCCGCTCCGTCATGAAGGCCGGAAACACGCCTTGAAACGCGAGGTTGTGTATCGTCATCACACAAGGCGCGGGACGCTCGGCAAAGCGCAGATAGGCCGGGGTCAAGCCGGTCTGCCAGTCGTTGCAATGCACGACATCGGGCTGCCAATCCAGCGGCGACTCGGCGCAACCCAAGACGGCGGCGACTTTGGAGAGTAGACCGAAGCGTTGCGCGTTGTCACTCCAGTCGCGGCCTTCCGCGTCCTGATAGGGGCCGCCGTCGCGCTGATACAGGTCGGGACAATCGACGAGCCAGAGCGGCACGCCGTCGGGTAAAACGGTTTCCAGCAATCGCGTCGGCGGAAAATTCGGCAACGAAAACGTCGTAACTTCGCGCAGGTTTTTCAGCAACCGCAACGCCTGCGGATAGGCGGGCAACAGCACGCGCACATCTGCGCCGATGCGACGCAACGCGGCGGGCAATGCCGCGCTGACATCAGCCAGGCCGCCGGTTTTGACCAGCGGGGCGATTTCAGAGGTGGCGAACAAGATACGCATCGTTACATTTTTCTCCGTTGTGTCGGGCGGGGTTTGCCCCGCCCACCTCCGTCATTCCAGCGAAAGCTGGAATCCAGCGGGAATAATAACCCGCGTAGCGGACAAAACCTTGTTGTCCGGCTGCGCCGGAGTATTTTTATAAACGCGCTGGATTCCAGCTTTCGCTGGAATGACGGAATTACGCAAATTTATCAGGCAGTTTCTTGCGGTGCCACCGGTGTCAAATGCCAGATATCCTCGTTGTAATCCCGTATCGTGCGGTCGCTGGAAAACTTGCCGCTGGTCGCCGTGTTGATGATGCTCATGCGCGTCCAGCGTTCGTTGTCGCGGTAGGCTTTCGCCACGTCCTTCTGCGCGTCAACGAAGCCGCGGAAATCTGCCGCCGTCAGCCAGGGGTCGTGCGGATTGCGAATCGCGTAAATGATGGAATCGAAAATGCCGGGTTCGGACAGGTTGAAGTGGCCGCTGCCGAGCAACTGCATCACGCGACTCAAATCTTCGTCGGCGGCGATGATCGCATTCGGGTCGTAATGACTGCGCAGGTCGTCGGCTTCCGCTGCGGTCAGTCCGAACAGGAAGAAATTTTCCGCGCCGGTTTCTTCGCGGATTTCGATGTTTGCGCCGTCCAGCGTGCCGATGGTCAGCGCGCCGTTCATCATGAATTTCATGTTGCCGGTGCCGGAGGCTTCCTTGCCTGCGGTGGAAATCTGCTCGGACAGATCCGCGCCCGCGCAAATCACTTCCATCGCGGAGACGCGGTAATCCGGCAGGAACGCGAGCCGCAGCAAACCCTCCGTGTCCGGGTCTTCGTTGATGACCTTGGCGACCGCGCCGACCAGCTTGATGATGGATTTCGCCATCGCGTAACCGGGCGCTGCCTTGCCGCCGATCAGCACGCAGCGCGGCGTCCAGTCCGCCGTGTCGCCGCGCTTGATGCGGTCGTACAAATGAATGACGTGCAGCACGTTGAGCAACTGGCGTTTGTATTCGTGGATGCGCTTCACCTGCACGTCGAAGATCGCGTCCACGTCGAAAGTCACGCCGCAGTCATGCGCCACCATCTCGGCGAGACGCGCTTTGTTGTCGCGCTTGATCTGATGCCATTCGGCGCGGAATTTGGCATCCTCGGCGTGCGGCGCGAGCTGTTTCAGCAGGCTCATGTCGGTGAGCCAGTTGTCGTTGCCCAGCGTGCGCGAGATCAAGGCGCTCAGTTCCGGATTGCTCCAGGCCATCCAGCGACGCGGGGTGACGCCGTTGGTCTTGTTGTTGAATTTTTCCGGCCACAGTTCGTTGAAATCGTGGAACAGGTGTTGGCGCAGCAGTTGCGAATGCAACTCCGCGACCCCGTTCACCGACATGCTGGCGACCACGGCGAGATACGCCATGCGCACGTGCGGATCGTAGCCGTCCTCGATGATGGACATGCGCCGCTGACGCTCGACATCGCCCGGCCAGCGTTGCGACACGTCGCGCATGAAACGCGCGTTGATCTCGCGGATGATCTCCATCAGACGCGGCAACAAGCGTCCGAACATGCTCACCGGCCAGCGTTCCAGCGCTTCCGGCAACAGCGTGTGGTTGGTGTACGCCACGGTGCGGCTGACGATGCTCCAGGCTTCGTCCCACTCCATGCCCTGCTCGTCCATCAGCAGACGCATGAGTTCCGGCACCGCGCAGGTCGGATGCGTGTCGTTGAGCTGGAACAGGTTTTTCTCGGCGAACTGGCTGAAGTCCTTGCCGTGACGGCTGATCCAGTTGCGCAGCACGTCCTGCAAACTGGCCGAGGCGAGGAAATATTGCTGACGCAGGCGCAGTTCCTTGCCATTTTCGCTGGCATCGTTGGGATACAACACCATGGTGATGTTGCCCGCCATGTTCTTGGCGGCCACCGATTCGGTGTAATCGCCCGCGTTGAAATCCTGCAAATCGAAACCTTCGCTGGCGGCGGCGCGCCACAGACGCAGCGTGTTGACCGTGCCATTGCGATAGCCCGGAACCGGCACGTCATACGGCACGGCGATCACGTCGTCCGTGTCCCGCCAGGCCATGTGCAAACGGTTGTTGGCATCGGCGTACACTTCCGTGCGCCCGCCGAATTTCACCCGCACAGCGAATTCCGGTCGCACGATTCCCCACAAACTGCCGTCGCGCAGCCAGTGATCCGGTTCCTCCACCTGATAGCCGTTTTCGATTTTCTGGCGGAACATGCCGTATTTGTAGCGCAAGCCGTAGCCCACCACCGGCAGTTGCAGCGTCGCGCAGCTATCCAGAAAACAAGCCGCCAGCCGCCCCAAACCACCGTTGCCCAGCCCCGCGTCGTGTTCCTGCTCGGCGATTTCTTCCAGTTCCAGGCCGAATTTGTGCAACGCCTCCGCCGTCGTCGTTTCCACGTCCAGATTCAACATGGCGTTGCCCAGCGTGCGCCCCATCAGGAATTCGAGCGACAGGTAATAAACCTGCTTGCTGTCCTGTTCGTGATAAGCGGCTTTGGTGTTGAGCCAGCGTTCCACCAGCCGGTCGCGCACCGCGAGCGCGAGCGAGGTATAGATGTGATAGCCGGACAGATCGAGGTCTTCGCGTCCCAGGGTGTGACTGAAATAACGGCGAAAGTCGGCGAGGATGCTGTCGCCGTCCATACGCAACGGCGGCAGGCAAAAAACGCCGGAATCGGCGTCGCAGACGATAAAAGGCTTGGCGGTGTCGATGATGATGCTCCCTGAGCGAAAACCTAAATTTTAGCAAATTGCGGAGGGCTTTGTTATTGAGGGAGACCCACCCCCAAAGGAAATTACTTGCTTAACCTTGTAATTTCCCGTCATTCCCGCGTGATTTTGGCGGGAATGACGGCGCGCGCGCCCAGCAACCCCGGCGTCGGATGCGTCACCACATGCACGGGAAAACTTTCAAGCAACCAGGCAAATCGTCCCTTGTCGCGAAATGCGCGCAGAAACCCGCCGTTGCGTAATTCATCAACAATTTTTGCGGAAATCCCGCCAGCGAGGTAAATCCCGCCGCGCGGCAGGAGCGTCAGCGCCAAATCACCGACGAATGCGCCATAGACTGATATGAAAATATCCAGCGCTTCGCGGGCAAGATAATCCTGCCGCGCAAAGTGCGAAATTGCTGCGGCGGCGTCGCCTTCGGTCATCGCGGCGCGCAGTTGTGGCGGCGGCGAGTAGCCGCGCGCGCCGCACAGAAAATTGAAAACATCGACCAACCCGGGGCCGGAGACGATGCGTTCATAGGTGGCGCGGCCATAGAGATTGCGCAAATGGAACAGCAATTCTTTCTGCACCTCGTTGACCGGCGCGAAATCGGCATGACCACCTTCGGAAGCATGCACGCCCTGCGGCGTCAGCCAAACCACGCCCAGACCTGTGCCGGGGCCGGTGGCAAGTCGCACGCCATCGGGTTGAGGATTGCCCGCTTGCAAAGTCACCAGATCATCGGCGCGCAACGCGGCGAGACCATAACCCACTGCGGCGAAATCGTTGATCAGCGTCACTTCGCCGATATTGCAAGCCGCTGCCAGCGCATCTGCATCGACATCCGGCCAGGGCAGATTGGTGAGCTTGCCAATGCGCCCCGCCACCGGCCCCGCCAACGCAAAGCAGGCGGCATCAACGCGCGTGATGCCGGATTCGCGCAGGAACAGACTGACGACATCCTGCAAACTCGCGTATTCGGCGCTTGCATAGGATTGTTGCGAGACGCCGCTCGACGTTTCGATCTGCAACAGCGTTTTGGTGCCGCCAATGTCGCCTGTGAGGAGATTTTTCATAGGCGATGATGGTAAACGAATTGCTGGAAAGGCGGTTCCCGATTTACTATCCTCCACATCCTCCCTCTCCCCACTTGTGGGGAGAGGGTTGGGGTGAGGGGAAAGTGGCCATGCGAAAATTTCGCCCCTCACCCTTCCCTCTCCCCGTAAACGGGGAGAGGGAATTAGGTCTGACTACAGAATAAAGAAAATGACATCCTCACACTTCCGCCAAACCGACATCCTCCTCATCGGCGCTGGCATCATGAGCGCGACCTTGGGGCAACTCCTGAACCAACTCGACCCCACGCTGCGCATTCTGATGGTCGAACGCCTGTCCGGTGTCGCGCTGGAAAGTTCGGACGGGCCGAACAATGCGGGTACGGGACATGCCGGTTACTGCGAGCTGAATTACACGCCGCGACAAAGCGACGGCGGCATCGACATCCGCCGCGCCGCCGCCATCAACGAGGCGTTTCAGATTTCGCTGCAATTCTGGAACAGCCTGGTCGAGCGCGGCACCCTGCCCTCGCCTGCGAGTTTCATCAATCCGGTGCCGCACCAGAGTTTCGTCCAGGGCGCGGCCAACGTCGCTTTTTTGCGTCAACGCTGGGAAGCCTTGCGCGCGCATCCTTTGTTCGCAAACATGGAATACAGCGACGCCCCCGAGGTGCTGCGCGGCTGGATGCCGCTGGTGATGCAGAATCGAAACGCGGCGCAGGCCGTCGCCGCGACGCAGGTGAAATCCGGCGCTGACATTGATTTTGGCAGTCTGGCGCGCAGCCTGGTCGATGCGCTGCAAAAACAGCCCGCATTTGAATTGAAGCTGAATCACACCGTCGCCAATCTGGCACAGCAAGCCAATGGACATTGGCGCGTTACCCTGGAGGACGCGCGCGGCGGCGGGCAGCAAGTCATCGACGCGGGCTTCGTGTTCATCGGCGCGGGCGGCGGCACGCTGCCCTTGCTGCAAAAATCCGGCATCCCCGAAAGCCGTGGCTACGGCGGCTTTCCGGTCGGCGGGCAATGGTTGATCTGCAACAATCCGGAAGTCGTGAAACAGCACAGCAGCAAGGTGTACGGCATGGCACCGGTGGGCGCGCCGCCGATGTCGGTGCCGCATCTGGATGCGCGCATTCTGAACGGTCAGCCGTCGTTGTTGTTCGGCCCGTTCGCTGGCGCGACGACGCGCTTTTTGAAACAGGGTTCGGTGTTTGACTTGCTCGCGTCCGTCACGCCACAAAACCTCTGCCCCATGTTCTCCGCCGCCCGCGACAATTTTGACCTCACCCGCTACCTCGTCGCCGAATCGCTGCGCTCGCACGAAAGCCGCATCGCCAGCCTGCGCGAATTTTACGCGGGCGCGAAAGCGCAAGACTGGACACTCGCCACCGCAGGGCAGCGCGTGCAGATTATTCGCCGCAACGAGAACAGCGGCGGAAAATTGGAGTTCGGCACAGAAATAGTCACGTCCCGCGATGGCACATTGGCCGCCTTGCTCGGCGCATCACCCGGCGCGTCAACATCGGTGCAGGCGATGCTGGAAGTGCTTGAACGGTGTTTCGCGGGGAAAATGCCGGAATGGCGGGAGGCGATTACTGCGTTGATTCCGTCCTATGGTGTGTTGCTGACGGAAGATATGGAATTGCTGGAGCAGGTGAAGGGGCGGGTTTTGAATGGGTTGGGATTGACGAGATAGCCCGTAGGCTGGGTTGAGCGCAGCGAAACCCAGCATGAATGCCGGAACGCCGGTGGCGCTGGGTTTCGCGTTGTTCAACCCAGCCTACTGCGCTACATCTCAATACGTCTGCAAATCCGCCCCTTCCGGTTCCAGCGAGTGCCGCCAGAACTGGTCGTTGCGATCGAACAAACGATAAGTGCCGCGCGGCCCCCAGGAGCCTGCCGGATATTCGCTGATGAAATCCCGCTCCATCGACCAAACCTTGATGATCGGATCCACCACGCGCCAGGCCGCTTCCACTTCGTCGATACGCAGGAACAAGGAGCGATCTCCCTGCATCACGTCCAGTAACAAACCGGAATACGCATCGTAATCTTCGTCGCCTTCCTGACGGCTGTTCGCGTCCAGACTGACGATGCGCGTCTGCAAATCCAGCCCCGGCACTTTCGCCTGCATTTCGATGCGCAGACATTCGTTCGGCTGAATGCCGAGCATGATCCAGTTCGGTTGCGGCGGCCCCTGACGCGCATGTTTCAGCAAATCCTGCGGAGGTTGCTTGAAGCGTATGCAGATGGCCGAGCTGTTTTCCGGCAGGCGTTTGCCGGTGCGCAAATAAAACGGCACGCCAGCCCAGCGCCAGTTGTCCACAAACAATTTCAGCGCCGCATACGTTTCGGTCGTGCTGTCGGGCGCGACGCCCGCTTCCTCGCGGTAGCCCGGCACGGTTTTGCCGCCAGCCACGCCGCTGGCATATTGCCCGCGAAACGCATGGGCATTCACCGCGTTCTGCGGAATCGGGCGAATGGCTTGCAGCACTTTCACTTTTTCATCGCGCAGATGTTCGGCTTCCATCGTCACCGGCGGCTCCATCGCCACCAGCGTCAACAACTGCATCAAGTGGCTTTGCAGCATGTCGCGCAACGCGCCTGCGCCTTCGTAATAATCGGCGCGGCCTTCGATGCCCAGCGTTTCCGAATGCGTGATCTGCACATGATCGATGTAATGGTTGTTCCAAATTGGCTCCAGCAGCAGATTGGAAAAACGGAACACCAGCACATTCTGCACCGTGGCTTTGCCAAGATAATGATCGATGCGATAAATCTGCGGCTCGGTCAAATGACGCGACAAACCGGCTTGCATGGCTTGCGCGGAGAGCAGGTCGTAACCAAACGGTTTTTCAATCACCACGCGACGCCAACCGTTTCGTTCGCTGAGCAGCCCCACGTTGCTGAGATGTTCGACAATCGACGGAAAGGCCGAAGGGCGCACCGCCATGTAGTACATCACGTTCGGCGGGAAATCCGAGTTGGTGCCTTCGAGCAGTTGCTGCAAGCGCGCATAAACGGTCATGTCGTCAATCGGCGTGTCGAAATAATGCCAGCGCGCGCAGAAGCGTTGCAGCGCAGTTTCATTCAATCCATCGGGATAGGTGCGCCGAAGTGAATTTGCGACGAAATCCAGCCATGCCTCGCGCTGATGCGGCATGACATCACACCCCAGAATCAGCATGCGCTCCGGCAGACGCCCGGCGGCTTCCAGATCGAACAGCGCGGGGATCAATTTATTCCGGCTCAAGTTGCCGCCCGCGCCGAAAATGACCAGCGTGCAGGGTTCCAGCGTTTTTGTCACTTGTTGTCTCCTGTTATCAAACAATTCCGGCGTAGCCAGACGATAAGGTTTTGTCCGCTGCGCGGGTTATTTATTTTCAACTAGATTCCAGCTTTCGCTGGAATGACGAGGTGGGGAGTGCAAAAAGTGGGGCAAGCCCCGCCCTACAAAAT
>JAITMU010000073.1 GCA_031277195.1 Gallionellaceae bacterium
GGCGAACAACGCAAACCGATTGCGGATTTCAAGGAAGCGATCGAATGGCTACTCAACGAAGCCAAGCGCGGCGTCAGCATCCAGCGTTACAAAGGACTGGGAGAAATGAACCCCGATCAGCTGTGGGAAACCACGATGGACGTGAAGAACCGTATTTTGCTGAAAGTGCAGATTGAGGATGCGATTACGGCAGATGAGATTTTTACAACCTTGATGGGCGATGTGGTGGAGCCGCGCCGGAATTTCATTGAGCAGAATGCGTTGGGTGTGAAGAATTTGGATGTGTAAATGAGCTTAGACGCAAAAGATAAAACACCCCCCAGCCTTATAAAGACAGCACTGGCGTTTGTTGGTGCGGCAGCTACGATTCCATGCATTATGATACTCTGGGGCACCCTCAAAATGTTTTTGGGGCTAGATCCATACAACCCAAGTTATTTCGTCGAGGCAGGCTCATTTTTTATTTTTTCTACGAGTATTATTTTAATATTTGTCATATGGTTAGGTGTTCCAGTGTACCTTCTTATGCGCTGGCAAAATGCGGTTCGTTGGTGGTCAGTTCTTTTGGCATCAACAATTTTGGCCGCGATCCCATACGCGATGATGGCTGGACCCCCAGGACAACAATCAGTTTCGTATGTCAACGGCAGGCCAATTCTAGTTAATAAAGCGGCAACGTCAGCGGACTGGTTGAATTTTTTACAAGGTATTTTCGGTTTTTCAGTCGCAGGATTTGTAATTGGACTTGTTTTGTGGCTCATGATCCGCACAAATAAACTGAAATGACATCGGCTTACGTAGGGCGGGGCTTGCCCCGCGCGGCACGAACCTTGAAATTCTCACAGCGCGGGGCAAGTCCCGCCCTACAGTTATTCTGCTGCCCAGCTTATCGTCCCGCTGTACGCCGTCGCCAAAATAAATAATCCAAAAATAATCCGGTACCAGGCAAACGCAGTGAAGTCATGTCGGCTGATGTAGCGCAGCAACCAACGCACGCACAGAAACGCGCTGATAAAAGAGGTAATGCTGCCGACTGCGAACAGCCCAATGTCTGAGGCGTGAAACAGCTCCCGATATTTCACGATTTCGTAAACCGTCGCGCCGAACAACGTGGGGATGGCGAGAAAAAACGAAAATTCGGTCGCGGCTTTGCGCGACAAGCCGAACAATAATCCGCCAATAATCGTGGAACCGGAACGCGACATGCCGGGGATCAAGGCCAACATTTGCGCGCAGCCGACTTTCAGCGCGTCTTTCCAGCCCATGTCATCTACGGATTCCACCGTCACGCGGTGGGTGCGTTTTTCCGCCCACAAAATCAACAAACCACCGACGATCAGCGCCAACGCAACGGGCACGGGAGCAAATAAATATTGTTTGATCTTGCTGGCGAACAACAAGCCGAGTATGGCGGCAGGCAAAAACGCGATGACGAGATTGAACGCAAAACGTTGTGCGGAAGGTTCCCGTCCCAAACCGCCCACCACCCCCGAAATTTTCGACCGATATTCCCAGCAGACAGCCAGGATGGCTCCGAACTGAATGACGATCTCGAAAACCTTGCCTTTTTCATCGTTGAAATCAAGCAGGTGACCCGCCAGGATCAAATGGCCGGTGCTGGAAACGGGGAGAAATTCGGTGAGGCCTTCAACGACGCCGAGGATGGCGGCTTTCAGCAGGAGGAGAAGATCCATGAATGGGGAAAGGCAAAAGTGTGAGTGGCGTTGATTATATCCGGGCTGGTGGAGGGCGTCTTTGTGTGAGGGAACGAGTGAAAAATAAAAATCACGCTCAACCCAAGTTACGCCGAAGCTGCGCAATCCGCAAATTAACTTCGCGTCGCTCCTCGTCATCCATCATCGGCCAGCGCGTCACTTCATCCAGTGTGCGCAAACAGCTTCGACAAACCTCATCGCCCAGCGCCGTTGTGCAGTGTCCGATACAGGGACAATCAGCGGAAATTTCGGAAGCGGGAATCTCGTCGCGCATAACATCAAGGCAAGGTGAGCTGTTCCAACCGGGCAAGCCAGGCGAGCGCGTGTTGTCTTGAAGTCCCACACATCTCTGGCGAAGGTTGCAAGCTCCCGCAAAAAGCGGGGCGCTCTGGCAGACCAAATACCGCACAGGAAAGATCATCGCGCAACTGTGCGCAGGGAACACCTGCGGGTTTTCCTTGCGGCATTCCGGGCAGGGGAGACGAGATCGACGGCGCAATACAACACGCGCCGCACGCTGTCCGGCAGGTGAAAACCAAAGAAGCCATCAGGTTTCGCGGTAAATTTCCGCGCCCTGCCGCACGAATTCCACCGCCTTCGTCTGCATTCCTTGAGTAAGCGCCTCCTCACCGGAGACGCCTTGTTTTTCTGCATAGTCGCGCACATCCTGGGTGATTTTCATCGAGCAGAAATGCGGCCCGCACATGGAGCAGAAGTGCGCGACTTTGGCGGAATCCTTGGGCAGCGTTTCGTCATGAAATTCGCGCGCGCGATCCGGGTCGAGGCCGAGGTTGAATTGATCTTCCCAGCGAAATTCAAAGCGCGCTTTGCTCATCGCGTTGTCGCGCACCTGCGCGCCGGGATGTCCCTTGGCGAGGTCAGCGGCGTGGGCAGCAATCTTGTAGGTGATGATGCCTTCCTTCACGTCCGCCTTGTTGGGCAATCCTAAGTGTTCCTTAGGGGTGACGTAACACAGCATCGCCGTGCCGTACCAGCCGATCATCGCCGCGCCGATCGCGCTGGTGATGTGGTCATAGCCGGGCGCGATGTCGGTGGTTAGCGGCCCCAGCGTGTAGAACGGCGCTTCCTTGCACCACTCCAGTTGCAGATCCATGTTCTCCTTGATCATGTGCATCGGCACATGCCCCGGCCCTTCGATCATCACCTGCACGTCGTGCTTCCAAGCGATGTCGGTCAACTCGCCCAGCGTTTTCAATTCCGCCAGTTGCGCTTCGTCGTTGGCGTCGTAAATGGAGCCGGGACGCAGGCCGTCGCCGAGACTGAACGAGACATCATAGGCTTTCATGATTTCGCAGATGTCCTCGAAATGCGTGTAGAGGAAATTTTCCTTGTGATGCGCGAGACACCATTTCGCCAGAATCGACCCGCCGCGCGACACGATGCCGGTCATGCGCTTCGCCGTCATCGGCACATAGCGCAACAGCACGCCAGCGTGAATGGTGAAGTAATCGACGCCTTGCTCGGCTTGCTCGATCAGCGTATCGCGGAAAATTTCCCAGGTCAGTTCCTCGGCGCGGCCATTCACTTTTTCCAACGCCTGATAAATCGGCACCGTGCCAATCGGCACCGGCGAGTTGCGAATGATCCATTCGCGCGTTTCGTGGATGTGCTTGCCGGTGGACAAATCCATCACCGTATCGCCGCCCCAGCGAATCGCCCAGGTCATTTTTTCGACTTCTTCCTGAATGCTGGAACCGAGCGCAGAATTGCCGATGTTGGCGTTGATCTTCACCAAAAAATTGCGGCCAATAATCATCGGCTCGGCTTCCGGATGATTGATGTTGGCCGGAATGATGGCGCGACCGCGCGCAATTTCGTCGCGCACAAATTCCGGCGTGATGACTTTCGGAATCGCCGCGCCGAAACGTTCGCCCGGATGCTGCGCGCGCAACAGTTCGGACAAGCCCTCAAGCCGCTGATTTTCGCGGATGGCGACGAACTCCATTTCCGGCGTGATGATGCCGCGGCGGGCGTAATGCATTTGTGTGACGTTAGCGCCCACTTTCGCCCGAAGCGGCGACCGTTTGAGGTCAAAACGCAGCGCATCCAGCGAGTCATCCGCCAGCCGTTGTTGTCCGTACACCGAAGTGAGGCTGTTTAATTGCTCGGTATCGCCGCGCTCCCGTATCCAGTTTTCGCGCAGCGGTGACAAGCCGGAGCGGATGTCTATTTTTGCCGCCGGGTCGGTATAGGGGCCGGAGCAGTCATACACATGAATCGGCGGATTTTTCTCAACGCCGTCGCGCGTGCGCGTATCGGTCAGGCTGATTTCGCGCATCGGCACGCGGATGTCCGGGCGCGAGCCTTGCGCGTAAACCTTGCGCGAATTCGGCAGCGGCGTCACCGCAGCCGCGTCCACCGCGGCGGACTGGTTCAGAAATTTGGAAAGGTCATTCATGAATGTGCTCCAAAAAAGGGAGCACCGGCAGGCGCTTCCCTACGACGGCATTACCCGTATCAGGTTCAAAGGGTGTGTCTCACTTGGCCGCAACCAAGACCCCTAGCAGGGTGTGCAAGGTACTGGAAAGCGTCAATCAAGGCAAGGACAATTCAGCCACCACCGGCGCATGATCCGATGGCCTTTCCAGTTTGCGCGGCTCACGGTCAATGCTGCATGCCGTGCAATGCGGTGCAAGCGTATCCGACAGCAGGATGTGATCAATGCGCAGCCCCATGTTGCGGCGGAATGCCACGGCGCGGTAATCCCACCAGGAATAGGATTTGTCAGCCTGTTCAAACAGGCGGAACGCATCGCGCAGTCCCAGCCGTTCCAGCGCGCGAAACGCATCGCGCTCCGGTTCGCTGACCAAAATGCCGCCCGCCCAGGCTTGCGGATCGTACACGTCGCGGTCTTCCGGCGCGATGTTGTAATCGCCGAGCAGCGCAAGTTTCGGATGCGCGCGCATTTCCTCCGCCAGCCATGCAGTTAGCGCCTTCAGCCATTTGAGTTTGTAGAAATACTTGTCTGTCTCGACCGCCTGCCCGTTCGGCACATACACGCAGACGATGCGCACGCCGTCGATGGTCGCGGCGATCACGCGCTTTTGTTCGTCATCAAAATCCGGAATGCCGCATTGCACATCGGCCAGCGGCGATTTGCTCAAAATCGCCACGCCGTTGTACGTCTTTTGTCCGCTGAACGCGCACTGATAACCGGCCTCCTGCAATTCAGCCAAGGGAAAGCGATCATCCGGCAATTTGGTTTCCTGCAAGCACAGCACATCCGGCTGATTGGCGGCGAGCCAGTCCAGCACATGCGGCAGACGGACGTTCAGCGAATTGATGTTCCAGGTGGCGATTTTCATGGTGAATTTTTCCAGATAAACGTGCCCATGCGTCCGCTGTTGCCGTCGCGCCGATGGGAAAAAAAGCGCTCGCTGTTCGTATATGTGCAAAAGTTGCCGCCGTAGATTTGCTCGACGCCCAAGGCATTGAGGCGTTGTCGCGCAAGGCAATAGAGATCGGCGAACCATTTGCCGTTTGCATTGCCGGGCGCGAACGCCGCTTGCGCTTCGGGCTGCCGCGAAATAAACGCGGCGCGCACTTCATCGCCGACTTCAAACGCGCGCGAGCCGATGGCGGGGCCGAGCCAGGCCATTAAAGATTGCGGCGGAACCTTCATCGCGCGCACAGTCGCTTCAATCACGCCATCGCACAAACCGCGCCAGCCCGCGTGCGCCGCGCCAACGACGCTGCCGCGCTCGTCGCACAACAGCACGGGCAGGCAATCGGCGGTCATCACCACGCAAACCGCGTCGCGGTGCGTGGAAACGCAAGCATCGCCTTGCGACAGACAGGCGGCGCTTCCGGCGTCGATCACCGTTGTCCCGTGAATCTGCCGCAACCACACCGGCTCGCTCGGCAGCAGCGATGCCAGCGATTGACGATTGCGCGCAACCGCCAGCGGCGCATCGCCGACATGATCGCCAAGATTGAGCGTGTCGTAAGGCGCGGCACTCACGCCGCCGTTGCGCGTGGTTTGCAGCGCGCGCACGTTGGGCGGGGCAGGCCAGTCGGGGATCAGGCAGTGCTGGAACAGGGTTTCACGCGGACGCACGAATCGCCTCCAACAACTGCGCCATATCCTTCGGCAATGCCGCCGACCATTCCATCTGCTCGCCAGTGACCGGATGCGTCAGCCCCAACCGTGCCGCATGCAACGCCTGACGCGGAAATGTCGTCAGCAGTTCGCGCAGCGCCGCCGGACATTTTTGCGCGCCTTTGAGATAGGTCGAATCGCCCACCAAAGGGTGATGAA
This sequence comes from Gallionellaceae bacterium, assembly GCA_031277195.1. GTDB lineage: Bacteria > Pseudomonadota > Gammaproteobacteria > Burkholderiales > Gallionellaceae > JAITMU01. Next base: position 5,995 of record JAITMU010000073.1, read on the forward strand.
TGGACGCGAGATGCACGCGAATCTGATGCGTGCGTCCGGTCTCCAGGCGGCAGCGCAGCAACGTGCAACCGGAAAACGGCTCCGCAATTTCATAATGTGTCACCGCCGGTTTGCCGGTTTGCACGACGGCCATTTTGGTGCGCTGCGTCGGATGGCGTCCCACCGCCGCGTCCACGATGCCGCCGCGCGCAACGTCGCCATAAACCAGCGCGAGGTATTCGCGCTTCACCGTGCGCGCCTGCAACTGGCGCACCAGCGCCGTCTGTGCCACCAGTGTTTTGGCGACGACCAATAAACCGCTGGTGTCCTTGTCCAGCCGATGCACGATGCCCGCGCGCGGAATGTCGGCGAGTTGCGGCGCATGGTGCAGCAGTGCGTTGAGCAGCGTGCCGTCCCAGTTGCCGCTGCCGGGATGCACGACCAGCCCCGCGGGTTTGTTGATGACAAGAATGGCGTCGTCCTCAAACACAATGTCGAGCGCGATGGCTTCCGCCAGATGCGGTTGCTCGGACGGATGCGTCAGCGGCATCACCGTAACGCATTCTCCGCCATGGATTTTCTGCCGCGCAGTCGCGTCGGCGCCGTCGATCTGAACCTGTCCGCGCGCGATCCAGTCCTGCAAACGGCTGCGCGAATAATCCGGCAGCAGCTTCGCCAACGCCTGATCCAGACGCAGACCGGCATGCTCGTCGGGCATGTTGACCACAAGCGGAGTATAATCTGCCGACATTTTTACGGATTCAGCCATGCGTCATAGTTTAGCTTTAATCCTCGCGCTCACGCTAACTGCCTGCGGCATATTCTCGAAGGACACCGCCTCGGAAGAAGACATTCCTTCCGTCGAGCAGCTTTACGCCGACGCCCGCGAGGCGATGGACAACAATAATTACACGCAAGCGCTGGTTGCTTTTGACCGCTTGCAGGCCAGCTATCCCTATGGCCGCTACGCGCAGCAAGCGTTGCTGGAAAGCGCCTACGCGAACTACAAGCAGAAAGAATCGGAAGCGGCGTTGTCCGCCATCGACCGCTTCATCAAGCAATATCCGAACAACCCGCACGTGGATTACGCCTACTACCTGCGCGGGCTGGTCAGCTTCAACGACGACCTCGGCCTGTTTGGCGACATCACCGAGCAGGATCTTTCCGAGCGCGACCCGAACGCAGGACGCAACGCGTTTGATGCGCTGAAGGAGTTGGTGACAAAATTTCCCGACAGCAAATACGCGCCGGACGCCAGGTTGCGGATGCAATATCTGATCAACGAACTGGCGCGCTATGAAATTCACGTCGCCCAGTATTATCTGCGCCGTGGCGCTTACGTCGCGGCGGCGGCGCGCGCGAAAGACGTGCTGACCAATTATCCTGAAACGCCGGAAACGCGCGATGCCCTGCGCGTGCTGATCCGCGCTTACGACGGCCTGGGCATGACGGATATGCGCGACGACGCCAAGCGCGTGCTGGAAGCGAACGCCCTGCCCGCCGACGCGATGCGCGGCAACATGATTCTGGAAAGCACGCAGGAATCATCCTGGTGGGAATTCTGGAAGCGCGACGACGGCCTCCCCTGGTGGCAAGTCTGGAAATGAAATTTTGCAGCGCGTGCGGCGCGCCCGTCGCGCTGCGCCAGCCGCCCGGCGACAACCATCTGCGCTACGTCTGCACTGCCTGCGCCACCGTCCATTATCAAAATCCGCTACTGGTGATCGGCGCCATTCCCGAATGGCATGACGGGCGCATCTTGTTGTGCCGCCGCGCCATCGAACCGCGCCACGGCTTGTGGACGCTCCCCGGCGGCTTCATGGAAAACGGCGAAACCACGACCGAAGCCGCCGCGCGCGAAACGCTGGAAGAAGCCAATGCGCGTGTCGCCATTGGCGATCTGTACACGGTTTACAACCTGCCCGACATCAATCAGGTGCATTTGACGTTCCGCGCGCAACTGCTGGATCTGGATTTTTTTCCCGGCGCGGAAAGTTCGGAGGTCGTGCTGTTTGAAGAACGCGACATTCCGTGGGACGAGCTGGCGTTTCGTCCGATTCTTTACACTTTGCAGCATTATTTTGCGGATCGCGCGGCGGGTGAATTTCCGTTGCGCACCGGCGACATACTGAAATCGCAAAAACAGGCTGTGGCGCCTACCTTGATATAATCGGCGAAACGCCTCGCTTTTCACGCACCCATGTTTTCAATCCGCCTTCCTTTCCTGTTCGTCGTCCTGCTCCTGAGCGGTTGCGCGACCACCAATCCGCAGGATCCGCTGGAGCCGTTCAACCGCAGCATGTACAAAGTCAACGACACGCTTGACCAGGCGGTGGCCAAACCGCTGGCGGAAGGCTACAACACGATCATGCCAGCGCCGGGCAAGACGGCGGTCAACAATTTCTTTTCCAACCTGGATGACATCGTTGTTACGGTAAACGACGTGCTGCAATTCAAGATGAAGCAGGCGGCATCCGATGCGGGACGGCTGACGCTGAATACGACCGTGGGGCTGCTCGGCCTGATCGACGTGGCGACGCCCATCGGCCTGGAAAAGCACAACGAAGATTTCGGTCAGACGCTGGGCTTTTGGGGAGTGACGTCGGGTCCGTATCTGGTTTTGCCGGTGCTGGGACCGAGTTCATTCCGCGACGGCATCGGCGATTACGCCGACAGCTTTCTGGGCGTTTGGCATCAGGTTGATGACATATCGGCGCGCAACAGTTTGACCGGCGCGGACATGCTGCACCGCCGCGCAAATTTGCTGGGCGCGGACACGCTGCTGGACGATGCCGCGCTCGACCCGTACAGCTTCATGCGTAACGCCTATTTGCTGCGCCGTCAGAATCTGGTTTACGACGGCGAACCGCCGCGGCAGAAGTATGAAGATGATTATGAGGATGAAGAATACGAGGAGGAGGAGCCGGAAAGTGAGCCTGTGCCTCCTGCTCCGTAAACAGGGCGTCTCTCCCCGTCATTCCAGCGAATGCTGGATTCCAGCGCAGTTATCAAACAATTCCGGCGTAGCCGGACTATATGTTTTGGTCCGCTGCGGGGTTTGTTATTTCCCCTGTTTTCCAGCTTGCGCTGGATTGACGACGGGGGCTACCAATCCCACTTCACCCCAATCGTCCCTGTCGTTCCCTTCCGCACCGATTGCGCGTTGTTATCCATCGAGAACACCTGGCTCACTTCGCCATACACGCGCATCTTGTCCGTCACCGCCCAGGTCAAGCCGCCGCCCAGTTCGCCGGAGGTGTAGCCCAGGCCGACATCGACTGGCGTGCTTGCCGCTGGCGTGCTGAATGTCACCGTCTGTGTCGCGTCAAACCCATGCCAGATGTTCGCGCGAAGGTAAGGCTTCAACATGCCGCCGTTGTCGAAACGAATGGTGTCCACCAGACGCACGCCGATGCGACCCGTCCATTGCCAGGGATCGTTGAAGCTCACCGTGGCGTTCGTAATCGCCATGTCGTCGAAATGTCCGCCCTGCCCGATCAACTGCACTTGCGGTTCCAGCGACCAGTTGTCGTTCAGGCGATAGCTGTAGCCGCCTTCCAGCGAAATCAGCACGCCCTTGCCGCCAATCTTGACCCGCTCGTTGTCGATTGACACACCATCGCCGTCGTACCAGTTGCCTTGCACAACAACGTCAGAGTAGAACCCTTCCGGTTTTTTGTGCGTCCAGTACGCGCCGATGGAACGGGTTTTCGGCGAGAGTTTGCCGGTGCGACTTATTTCCTGTTCCTGTCCGAGCAGGCCGTTGATGTCGGCCTCGCTGCGCGACCAGCCGACATACACGCCGACATCGGTGCGGCCATCTTCGTTGACGGACTCCATCAAATCCAGACCAAGCTGCGCGCCATAGCTGTTGCCGCTGGCGGTCGGCGTGGCAACGCTGTCATTGCTCGATTGTTTGATGTCGTTGGCAAACACGCGCCCCCAAACCCGTCCGCTGTACTGGAAACCGTCGGTGTAATCCTTCACATCGTCGCCCATGCGTTTGTGCAGATTGGCGAGCAGATCCAGACTGCTCTGGCGCGCGAGGCCGGGCAAGGCGGTGACGACGGACACTTCGGGGCGGTATTCGTCGATGCCGGTATCTTCGATTTTGCTGCGCAGGAACCAGTTTTCGCCCGCGCCCGCGAGATCGCCCGGATGCAGGCGGTATACGAATGCGCCTGCCTTGATCGAGTCGCCCTCCAGCGTGAACGCATCCTTGGTCGTTTGCGCGGTGGTCGTCGCGCCGTTCAGCGCTTCCACCAGCAGGATGCCGTTGCCGGTGGTCTGCGCGCCCAGGCCGCCCGCGTTGGTGATGGCGATGGTCGTTGTGCCGGACGCCGTGCCGCCGTCGATGACCAGACGGTCGGTCAGGCTGTCGTCCGCGGCGAGCGCGGTGTTCATTTCCAGCCGCCCGTTGTTGCCGACGTAATCGCCGTTGACGGTCAGTATCGTCTGCGTGCCCAGCTCCGGACTGAAATGAACGGTACCCGCATTGTTCAGCCCCGCCACGGTTTGATTGAACCCGTCGAGGTCGAGCGTCGCATTCGGCGCGACGGTCACTACCGAAAATGCCGAGAAGGTGTTCTGCGCGCCTGCGCGCAGCGTGCCGCTGTTGACGGTGGTTGTGCCTCGGTAGGTGTTGGCGGCGGTCAATACGGTCGTGCCCGTGCCGTTTTGTTCAACCGCGCCAAAAACGCCGTCGATCTGGCCGGCGAACGTGTAAACGTCGCTGCGGTTGAAGGCCAGCACGCCATTGCTCAGTACGTTGCCGACGATGCTGCCGCTGGCGCCACCGTTGCCGAGTTGCAATGTGGCGTCCGCTTCGATGAGGGTGCCGCCGCTGTAAGTATTGTTGCCGGTGAGAATCTGTCGGCCATCTTCCAGGAACACCAGACCATCGCCGGAGATCACGCCGTCAAACTGGCTGCCGGCAGGGTCGGCGTGCAAGGTCAGCATGTTGCCATCGGCAAGCAGCACGTTGCCGCCGCCGGTCAGCTTGTTGACCGATTGGTTGAGGGCGTTGGTGTCGAACGTCGCGCCCGCAACGACCGTCACCGCGCTGGACGAAGCGATGATGTTATCCACGCCCGCTTGCAGCGTGCCGGACGAAACGGTCGTTGTTCCGGTGAAACTGTTGATGGGGTTGGACAACACGATGGTGTCGCGCGCCGCGATATTCAGATTGCCCGTGCCCGTCAGCATGGCGGCCATGTCGCGGTCGTTGTCGATCGCGCCCGCATCTTCGGTCAGCGTCAGCGTCTGCCCGTTTTGCAGGTCAAGCTCGAACAAGCCATAGCCCACATACAAGCCGTCGTTGTCCACGCCGGTATCCAGGAGATAGGAGTAGGTTCCCACTGCAACGAGGTTGCCGCCCTGCGAGATATTGATGTCTTTTTGCGCGGTGGTGATGTCGTCTCCATTCTGATCCTGCAACGTCAAATTGCCCGCGCTGCCCGTGACCGGATTATCCGACGCGACCAGTTGCAAGCCCGTAATGACGTGGCTTTGCGCAAACAGCGACGCGTCATTCGGCAGCGTTGCCATCGGCAGCGACAGTCCGTAAGGATCGGGGAGGTTGATTTGCACTGCGCCGCCCGTAATGTCCAACTGATCCGTGTAGATGGAACTGGTGGCGACCGTCTGCGCGGGCGCGGTGGCGTCGAAGATCACCGTGCCGCCGTCGAACACCAGTCCGCCGATGTCCTGAACGCCCGCGCCCACGATCACCGTGCTGTCGAGGCTCGCCTTCAGCGTCGCGTCGTTCAGCACGTCGGTGTTGACGCCATCCAGCGTGAACGTGCCCATGCCCATGTCCAGCGTGCCGGTGAATGGAGAGACGTTGTTGATCGCGTCGTTGGTGAAATCAAACGTGCTGTCCGTCGCCTTCATCGCCACATCGACCGTGCCATTGCCGGTCAGCGCGCTTTCAAACTGGAACGCGGTCACGGCGGCATCCGGCGCGATGGTCAACAGGCTGTTCACGCCGTCGAGAAACACCGCGCCGTCGCCCAGATTGGTCTGCGTGCTGGCCTGCGTCGTGTCCAGTCCCGCGCTGCCGGTGATCTGCCACAGGCCGGAGAAGCCGGTGTTCTGGCCGACGATGTTCACGTTCTGGCCGGAAACCAGCGCCGTGCCGCTGCCCGTCGTCGCGCTGAAGGTAGTGTTGGCGTAATTGGCGTTTGAGAAATCCAGATGCAGCGTCGCGTCGGCAATCGTGATGTCGCCGCTGCCCACGCCGCCCGCATCCAGCAGATGCAACACGCCGTCATTGACGAGGGTATCGCCGGTCATGGCGTTGGCTTGCGCGAAGGTCAGCGTCGCCGTGCCGTCCTTGATGAAATCGCCCGCGCCGCTCATTGCGTTGTCGAGTTGCCAGTCGGTGAGCGAAATATCAACCGTGAACGTGCCGTTGTTGGCAATGTCCGCCGTGCCCAGCACATTTTCCGGCGTGGTCGTGGCCGCGCTCGCGGTCGCCGTCAAAGCGGCATCTGCGGCGATGTTCCAGGTTCCGGCAAAATCATCGTTGGCGGTGCCGGTGATGGTCACGTCCGAGGTCGCGCCGCTTATGTTCACATTGCCCGCGCCCGCAATCGTTTTGGCGAGATCGCTTGTACCCGCGTCGTCGAGGTTCAGATTGCTGTTGCCCCCGATCAGCGTGGCCACGCCTTCGTTGCCCAATCCGGCGGCATCATTCAGCGTCGCGGAAGCGTTGTCGGCGATGTTCACGTCGGCGATCAGGTTTA
>JAITMU010000092.1 GCA_031277195.1 Gallionellaceae bacterium
TTTCATCCCAAGTGAGCATGGGTTAAATTGTAAATACAGCATATGGTGGCGTCAAGGTAATTTGTAGCTACGGATTATTGCATTTTTTGTTTGATCAACTGGATTCCAGTTTGCGCTGGAATGACGACACTATCGCGGGCGGTTCGATTTGATCCTCGAACTTTGCTATCGTTACGCTTTCTTTTCCCTGTCCATCCCATCCATGCGTCTTTTCGATCTCACCTCCTGGCAGGGGTTGCTTTCAACCCTGTTGGGCATTCTGTTCATCACCCTGATCGGCGTGGGCGTGCGCTTGCTGGTCATGCTGCGCATCCAGCGTCGGCAGCAGCGTGAAAACCGGCAGATCAACGAGCGGCTGCGCACGCTGATGGCGGCGTACAAGGTGTTGGGCGGGTCGTTCACCGGCGACCTGGCGATCAGCCCCGCGCACAAGCGCGACCTGCCCGAATCTGCCGACGACCGCGCGCGACGCATGCGTGATGCCGTGGAGGCGGCGCTGTCCGACATCATCCTGCTGGGCACGGAAGAACAGGTGCGTCTCGCCGTCAGGGCGGCCAACGACATGGTGGCGGGGCAGCCCATTCATACGGACGAACTGGTCGTGTCCTTGCGCGATTTCATTCGCGACGCGCTGGAACTGGAGCCGGTTCCGGCCGACGCGCAGATTCCCAAACAGGGGCCGACCCGCGTGCAAAGTGGCGCGGCTGGACGCGGCGCTCGTGAATCGGGAGGCGGATCAGGGGAAGGCCGCGGGGGCGGCGGCGCGGGCGCAGGCATGGGGATGATGGGCGTCGGCATCGCTGGCGGCGCGCATGTGCGCGGCGATGCGCGGGATTAAATCTCATATAGTGTAAAATCTCCCTCTCCAACACCACCGCAGGTCGTTCCGTGTCCGCACAAGCCCTGGTCGAAATCCACGACGTCAATTTTGCCTATGGTCGCCGCCAGATCCTGAAAGGGATCAACATGACCTTTCCCAAGGGCAAGCTGGTCGCCATCATGGGGCTGTCCGGCTGCGGCAAAACCACCATCCTGCGCCATATCGGCGGCGTGCTGAAGCCATCCCAAGGGTTTGTCAAAGTGGACGGACAGGTGGTGCACGAGCTGGATCAGGACACGCTGTACCGCTTGCGCCGCAAGATGGGGATGCTGTTCCAGTTTGGCGCGCTGTTTACCGACATGACCGTGTTCGACAACGTGGCATTCCAGATGCGCGAGCACACCGATTTGCCGGAGGAGATCATCCGCGATCTGGTGATGATGAAGCTGCACGCGGTGGGGCTGTACGGCACGCAGGATTTGACCCCCGCCGAGCTTTCCGGCGGCATGGCGCGGCGCGTGGCGCTGGCGCGGGCGGTGGCGCTCGATCCCATGCTGATCATGTATGACGAGCCTTTCGCGGGGCTGGATCCGATTTCGCTGACCGTGGTGGGCGAGCTGATTCGCCGCCTGAACGACGCGCTGGGCGCGACCTCCGTGGTGGTGACGCATGACATCCAGGAATCGCTGAAGATTGTGGATTACGTTTATTTCATCGCCAACGGCATGGTCGTGGCGGAAGGCACGGCGGAGGAAGTGCGCGCATCGGGCGATGCCTTTGTGCGTCAGTTCGTTTACGGCGAAATGGACGGGCCGATTCCGTTCCATTATCCCGGCGCTGATTTCAACAAGGATTTGGGAGTGCGCGTCTGATGGCGATCGTGAAAGCATTGCGCGGCATCGGTTCGCGCGTGATTAACGCGGTGTGGCGCATCGGTTACGCCGCGCGCTTTTTCTTCAAGGTGCTGTTTTATTCCGGCATGAGTTTCCGCCGCTTCCGTCTGACGGTGCGCGAGATTTTCTTTTCCGGCGTGATGTCGCTCATCATCATTCTGGTGGCGGGCACGTTTGTCGGCATGGTGCTGGGCTTGCAGGGATTTGAAACGCTGAAGCGTTACGGTTCCGAATCGGCGCTGGGGTCGCTGGTGGCGCTGTCGCTGGTGCGCGAACTGGGGCCGGTGCTGACGGCGATCCTGTTTGCCAGCCGCGCCGGTTCGGCGATGACGGCGGAAATCGGTTTGATGAAAACCACCGAGCAGCTTTCCGCGATGGAAATGATGGCGGTGAATCCGGTCGCGCGCGTGGTCGCGCCGCGTTTCTGGGCGGGCGTGGTGTCGATGCCGCTGCTGGCCGCGCTGTTTTCCGCGCTCGGCGTATTCGGCGGCTACGTGGTCGGCGTAATCATGATCGGCGTGGACAGCGGACAGTTCTGGTCGCAGATGCAGTCGGCGGTGGATTTCAAGGGCGACATCCTTAACGGCGTGCTCAAGAGTTTCGTGTTTGGCGTGGCGGTGACGGTGGTCGCGCTGTTTGAAGGTTTCGACGCGCCGCCGACGGCGGAGGGCGTGTCCGGCGCAACCACGCGCACCGTGGTGGAGTCATCGCTGCTGATACTCATGCTGGATTTTATTTTGACTGCATTCATGTTTCGGGGAGATTGAGATGGAGCGCACGACGCTGGATCTTTGGGTGGGCATATTCGTGGTGGCGGGCATCGGCGCGCTGGTGGCGCTGGCGTTCAAGGTGGGCAATCTCGGCACGTACAACGTGCGCGACACCTACCAGGTGCAAGCCTATTTCAACAACATCGGCGGGCTGAAACCGCAAGCGTCGATCCGCAGCGCGGGCGTGCTGGTCGGGCGGGTGACGAGCATCACGCTCGATTCCGAGCGGTATCAGGCCAAAGTGCTGATGAACATCGACAGCCGTTATCAATTTCCGACGGACACTTTCGCCAACATCCTGACGGCAGGGTTGCTGGGCGAGCAATACATCGGTCTTGCGCCGGGTGGCGAGGAAAAAATGCTGGCGGGCGGCGACACGATCAAGAAAACGCAGTCGGCGATGGTGCTGGAAGACATGGTCGGGAAGTTTTTGTATGACAAGGCGGCGCAGGAGAGTGAGTGATGAGCCTGTTCGTCATTCCCGCGAAGGCGGGAATCCAGGGACTTTCGTTTCACCATCCAGAACTTTATCGGGAAATAACGTCAAACCCAACGTCACTGGATTTCCGCCTTCGCGGAAATGACGGGGCGGAGAGGGCGGTGTCGTCCTCATTATTGATTTAAGGAATCTCCATGAAAAAATTCATTCTCGCAGTTTCTCTTTTATTCGCAGCGTCGGTCGCGCACGCCGATGACATGCTCGGTCCCGACGCGCTGATCAAGAACACGGCGGAGGACGTGCTGTCCATCGTCAAACAGGACAAAGACCTGCAAGCGGGCGACAAGCAGAAATTGATTGCGCTGGTGGAAGCCAAAGTGCTGCCGCATTTTGATTTTGATCGCATGACGCGGCTGGCGGTTGGCAGGGGCTGGCGCACGGCCACGCCGGATCAGCGCAAGCAACTGGTGGAACAATTCCGCACGCTGCTGGTGCGCACCTACACCAACGCATTCACGCGCTTCCAGAATCAGACGGTGGATGTGAAAACGCCCAAGTACGCGCCGACGGACGAGGAAGTGACGGTTCGAACCACCATCAACAAGCCCGGCGCGCAATCCATTTCGGTGGACTACGAAATGGAAAAAACCGCCAGCGGCTGGAAGGCGTTTGACCTGACGGTGGAAGGCGCGAGCCTGGTGTCCACTTATCGCGGCTCGTTCGACGATCAGATTCGCCAGTCCGGCATCGACGGCCTGATCAAGTCGCTGATCGAAAAAAACCAGCAGGCCGCGGTGAAGGCGGGCAAATAATGATCACGCGCGAGGGGGATCGCTTGAACGTATCCGGCGCGTTGACGATGGATACGGTGGCGGGTTTGTATGACGCCGATTTCGCGTCGAGCAGCGGTGCGCTGGTGGTCGATCTGGCGCAGGTTGACACCGCCGACTCCGCCGCCGTCGGCCTGATGCTCGCCTGGTTGCGCCGCGCGCAACGCGAGAATGTGGAACTGCGTTTCACCAACGCGCCGGTCAGCGTGACGAGTCTGGCGCGCGTGTACGGCGTCGATGACGCACTGCATATCTGATCATGGTCACGCCCGAAAGCATTCAGCACGGCATCGAACAGAACATGGCGACGGAATACGTCGAGGTGGACGGCGACGGCCATCACTTCGAAGCCGTCATCGTCAGCGCGGAATTCGTCGGCCTGAATCGTGTGCGACGTCATCAGCGCGTGTATCGCGCTGTGGGTGATCGCATGAAGGAGGAAATTCATGCGCTGTCGATGAAAACGTATACGCCGGAGGAGTGGGAAAAACACTGATGAAACTCCCCTCTCCCCTCGTGGGAGAGGGGTAGGGGAGAGGGGGCTTGGTGTAATCCCCCTCACCCTCTCCCCAACCCTCTCCCATCAAGGGAGAGGGAGTGGCGCGGCAACAACTAACCATTAACCGAATTCATGCAAAAACTCTCCATCACCGGCGGCTCTCCCCTTCGCGGCGAAGTCCGCATCTCCGGCGCGAAGAACGCCGCGCTGCCCATCATGTGCGCGGCGCTGCTGAGCGACGGCGACTTGCGTCTTTCCAACATGCCCGATCTGCACGACATCGCCACCATGCGCAAGTTGTTGGCGCAGATGGGCGTGACGGTCGCAAGCGGCGAGGGCGAACTCACGCTGGGCGGCGCGAACGTCAACAAGCTCGAAGCGCCTTACGACATGGTGAAAACCATGCGCGCGTCGGTGCTGGTGCTGGGGCCGCTGGTGGCGCGATTCGGCGAGGCGCGCGTGTCGCTGCCCGGCGGCTGCGCCATCGGTTCCCGTCCGGTGGATTTGCACATCAAAGGTCTGCAAGCGATGGGCGCGGAAATTCACATTGAACATGGCTACATTCACGCCAGGGCAAAACGCCTTCAGGGCGCGCGGATTTTTTTCGACATTGTGAGTGTTACCGGCACGGAAAACCTGATGATGGCCGCAGCCCTCGCGGACGGCGTGACCGTGCTGGAAAACGCCGCGCGCGAACCGGAAGTTGTTGATCTGGCCGATTGCCTGCGCGCGATGGGCGCGGATATTTCCGGCGATGGCACGGAGACCGTCACCATACGCGGCGTCGAAAAACTGCACGGCGCATCGCATCGCATCATGCCGGATCGCATCGAGAGCGGCACCTTTCTGGTTGCCGCCGCCGCGACGGGCGGCGCGATCACGCTGACCGGCACGCGCGCCGACCTTCTGGAAACCGTGCTGGAAAAACTCACCGAAGCGGGCGCGGTCATCACGGCAGAAGCGGATCGCATTCATCTGGAAATGCGCGCCCGTCCCAAATCCGTGAACGTCCGCACCGCGCCGCATCCTGCTTTCCCCACCGACATGCAGGCGCAATTCATGGCGCTCAATGCGGTGGCGGACGGTACCGCGATGGTCGTTGAAACCATCTTCGAAAACCGCTTCATGCATGTGCAGGAACTGCGTCGTCTGGGCGCGCAGATCGACGTGGAAGGCAACACCTGCGTGGTGCGCGGCGTCGAACGTCTGGAGGGCGCAACGGTGATGGCAACCGACTTGCGCGCATCAGCTTGCCTTGTGATCGCCGGACTGGTCGCGCAAGGCGAAACCGTGATCGACCGCATCTATCATCTGGATCGCGGCTACGAACACATCGAGCACAAGCTGTCGCAGCTTGGCGCGAAGATTCAGCGAATCTCGTAGGGCGGGGCAAGTCCCGCGCTGCCCCACAATTTCTGTACTCCCTACCCCGTCATTCCAGCGAACGCTGGAATCCAGCGCTTTTATCAAAACACTCCGGCGCAGCCGGACAAACAAGGTTTTGTCCGCTGCGCGGGCTGTTATTTCCA
>JAITMU010000151.1 GCA_031277195.1 Gallionellaceae bacterium
GGATTCCAGCTTTCGCTGGACTGACGGGGTGCGAATTCCCGAACCTACGCCGCCACCGCCTGATCGTCCCGCAGCCGCAACGCTTCCTCAATATCCACCGCCACCACATGCGACACCCCGCGTTCCTGCATGGTCACGCCGATCAGTTGTTGCGCGAGTTCCATTGTGATCTTGTTGTGGCTGATGAAAATGAATTGCGTTTGCAGCGCCATTTTCTGTATCAGTTTGCATAGCCGTTCGGTGTTGGTGTCGTCCAGCGGCGCGTCCACTTCGTCGAGCAGGCAGAACGGCGCGGGGTTCAACTGGAACAGCGAGAACACCAGCGCAATCGCGGTCAGCGCTTTTTCGCCGCCGGACAGCAGGTGAATGGACGAGTTTTTCTTGCCCGGCGGATGCGCCATCACCTGCACGCCGCTGTCGAGTATTTCCTCGCCGGTCAGCACCAGACGCGCGTCGCCGCCGCCGAACAACACGGGGAACATCTCCGACAAATGGCGGTTCACTTCGTCGTAAGTCGCCATCAAGAGATCGCGCGATTCCTTGTCGATGCGGCGGATGGCATCCTCCAGCGTGGCCATCGCTTCGGCGAGGTCTGTGGCTTGCGCGTCGAGATAGGTTTTGCGTTCCTGCGCCGCCTGCAATTCTTCCAGCGCGGCGAGGTTCACCGCGCCCAGCGCTTCGATTTCGCCGCTCAGGCGATTGAGTTCGCCTTGCAGGGCGCTTGGTCTCGTGTTGCTGATTTCTTCCAGCAAGGGCAGCAGCGCGGTTTCGTCCACGCCTTGCAACTGCTCCGCCCATTGTTCGTAATTCAGCCGCGCTTCCTGTTCCTTCAACGCCAGCTCGTTTACTTTTTCGCGCAAGGGATTCAGCCGCTGCTCGCAGGCCATGCGCTCCTGGCCCAGTTGGCTCAAGCGCAGTGCCGCGTGTTCCAGCGTGTTGCGCGCCTCGGCCAGCGCCTGTTCGCGCGCCTGCTTCTGTTCGAGCGCCTGCTGCAATTCCTCCTGGCTATCGCCATCGTGCAGCTTGCCGAGTTCATCGCGGTTTTGCGTCAGCGACAACTCGAGCTGCGTCAGCGTCGCGCCGATCTGCTGCTGATTGTGTTCGAGATCGGTGATTTTTTCCGCGCAGGTTTTGGCGAAGAAACGCGCTTCCTGCAATTCATGTTGCGCCTTCTGCGCGCGCTCGCGCTGTTCGCGCAGCTTGTTGTCCCGCATGGTCGCTTCGTGCTGCGCCTGTCCGACTTCGGCCTGCTGCGCGCTGATGGTTTCGCGCGCAATCGCCATGCGCTCGGCGATTTCCTGACGCTGGCGTTCCTCGCCCGCAAGCTGGTTGCCCAGTTCCTGCATTTCCTGCGCGATCTGCGCGGCGCGTTCGCTGCTGCGCTCGTTGGCCTGCGTCAGTTTCAATATCTGCATTTGCAGCGCGTGCTGACGCTGCTGGATTTCTGCGCCGCTGGCGCGCAACGGCGCGATGCGCGATTCAATCGCGGCGTAGTGTTCTTCCGCGGCTTCTGCTTCCTGCTTGCCTTGCTCCAGCGCGGCGGCGCGCTGCTGCGTTTCCTGTTGCAGCGATTCGATCTCGCGCTGGCGCGCGAGGATGCCGTGCACCTGGCTGTCGGGCGCGTGGAACAACACGCTGTGCGCGCCGACCAGATGACCCTGCGGCGTCACCAGCCATGCGCTGGTGGGCAGATGGTTGCGCTGCGCGAGCGCTGCCGCCAGATCGTCCGCCGCGTACACGCCCGCGAGCCAGTCCGCCACCACGGCAGAGGCGCGGGCATCCTGGCAGGTGACGAATTTCACCAGCGGCGTCAATCCGAATTGCGCCGGATTTGTCGGCGTGCCGCCCGCCGCGTACACCGCCAGCTTCCCCGGCGGCGTGCCGCTCCAGGACAGCGCAGCGTCCAGTCCGTCGAGCGCGATGGCGTTGATGCGTTCGCGCAGCACGGCTTCCAGCGCGTCCTCCCAGCCGGTTTCGATGCGGATGGATTGCCACAGGCGCGGCGCGGCATCCAGGCCGTGTTGCGACAGCCATTGCTTCAGGTTGCCGTCGTTGTTGACCTGCGCCTGCAACTGTTTCAGCGCGGTCAGCTTCGCCTCGGTCTGCGCCAGTTGGCGTTCCAGTTCTTGCGCGGCATCGCGGCGTTCGCGTCGCGTGGCGTCGATGGCGGGCAGTTGTTCCTGCAACTGCGCAAGCTGTTCCTGTTGCGCGCGGTATTCCGTTTCGAGTTCAGCGGCCTGACGCTGCGACTGTTCCAGCGCCTCGACATCGGGGCGCGGCAGGTTGTCCTGTTCCAGCAGCAGACGCGAGCGGCGCGCATCGAGTTGCTGCACGTTGCGCTGAATGTTTTCGCGCTGCGATTCGGCCAGTTGCAGTTGTTGTTGCTGCACCAGTTGCTCGCGCTGCAAGGCGTTGTGGCGTTCCTGCGCGGCGCGGGCGTCGGCTTCCGCCTGCGGCAGGTGTTGCGCTTCCTCGTTCGCGCGCGCTTCGCAGGTTTCCACCTTGACCACGGCATCGCCGCTTTGCCGTTGCCAGTGCGCCAGCAGCGATTCCACGCCTTGCGATTGCCCGCGTTGCTGGCCGATCTGACGTTCGCCGTTGGTGATCTGTTGCGTCAAGCGCGTGCGCTGGTCAGCCAGGTGTGCGATGTGCTGCTCCAGCCGCGCGATTTCCGCGTTGACGGCGAACAGTTCGCCCTGCTTTGCGTTTACCGCGTCGGACAGTTGGTAGTGTCCGCTGCGCGCGGTTTCAAGCTGGCTCTCGGCTTCACGCATCCGCGCGGTTTCAGCTTCCAGTTCCAGACGGGTTTTTTCGATCTGCTGAAGATGGCGCGCGCGCCGCGCCTCGGCTTCCTGACGGTTCACCAGCCACAATAATTTCTGCGTGGTGTCGTGCTGCGCTTCCAGCGCGCGGTATTGCTTCGCCACTTCGGCCTGCTCGGCCAGATGGCTCAGTTGCTTGTCCAGTTCAGCGCGGATGTCATCCACGCGCAACAGGTTTTCGCGCGTGTCGGACAAGCGCAATTCGGTTTCGCGGCGACGCTCGCGGTATTTCGACACGCCCGCGGCTTCTTCGAGGAACACGCGCAATTCCTCTGGCTTGGCCTCGATGATGCGCGAGATCATGCCCTGCTCGATGATCGCGTAAGCGCGCGCGCCCAGGCCGGTGCCGAGGAAAATATCGGTGATGTCCTTGCGGCGCACCTGCTGGTTGTTGATGTAATAGCTGGAATCGCCGTCGCGCTGCAACACGCGCTTGATCGCAATTTCGGCGTAGCTCGACCATTGCCCCGCTGCCTTGCCGAGCGAGTTGTCAAAGACCAGTTCAACGCTGGCGCGCCCCACCGGCTTGCGCTTGCCGGAGCCGTTGAAAATCACGTCCTGCATCGACTCGCCGCGCAAGGCCGACGCGCGCGACTCGCCCAGCACCCAGCGCAGCGCGTCGATCACATTGGATTTGCCGCAGCCATTCGGCCCGACAATGCCGACGATCTGCCCCGGCAGCGCGATGTGCGTGGGATCGACGAAAGATTTGAAACCGGACAGTTTGATGTGTGAGAGGCGCATTCGCGGGTAAAGCGGCAACCGTTATAATCGTGCCATTTTAACCGAACCACCATTCCTTACAAAATGAGCACACAACCTGCTAAAACACTGGAAACTTTTCCCAACCCGCGCGCGGGGCGGGATTTTCACATTCACATGGAAATTCCCGAATTCACCTGCCTGTGCCCGAAAACCGGCCAGCCGGATTTCGCCACGCTGTTCCTGGACTACATCCCCGACCAGACCTGCGTCGAACTGAAAAGCCTTAAACTCTATATATGGTCATTCCGCAACGAAGGACATTTTCACGAAGATGTCACCAACCGGATTCTCGATGATCTCGTCGGCCTGTTGCAGCCGCGCTTCATGCGCCTCACCGCAAAATTTTATGTGCGCGGTGGCATCTTCACCAACGTCGTCGCCGAACATCGCCAACCCGGATGGACACCACCTGCGCCGGTTGAATTGTCGCGGTTTGAAACGCAGTCGAATACGCGGGGGTGATGAACTTTCGCCGCACAACTCCCTCTCCCTGGATGGGAGAGGGCAGGGGAGAGGGTGAGAGAGTCTCATCAAGCCCCCTCTCCCCAACCCCTCTCCCACGAGGGGAGAGGGGCTGCTAATGCGCCTCGGCCTCGATTTCGGCACCACCGGCGCGCGTGCCTGTGTGGTGAATGCCAGCGGCGCAATCGTCCATCAGGCGCGTCAGACTTACGAC
>JAITMU010000170.1 GCA_031277195.1 Gallionellaceae bacterium
ATCAATCGCCATCGTCTGCACGGCGACAGCGACATACGCGCGCAAGTGGCGGCGGAACACATCACGGACGAAGTGGAAATACCGACGCCGCAAGCGGGCGCATCCAGCGACGACGAAGATCAAGTGTTCCCGCTGCTGAAAAATTTGATCGCATTGCTGCTGGCGATGTGGATCGGGTCATGGATCAGTTTGTTGATCGAGCGCAGCGGGGTGACGATGCCCGCCTACATCGGCGCGATGCTGGCGGCGGCGGTGATTCGCAATGTCGATGACCGTTTCGGCTGGCTGCGTTTGTCGCCGCGCGTGCTGGATACGATGGGCGCGATTGCGCTGTCACTGTTCCTCGTCGTCGCGCTGATGAATCTGAAATTGTGGGAACTCGCCGGGCTGGCGTTGCCGCTGGTGCTGATCCTGCTCGCGCAAATCCTGCTCGCGGCGCTGGCCGCTGTGTTCGTGTTCGCGCGCATGGGCGGGGATTACGAATCAGCGGTGATGAGCGGCGGCTTCATCGGCTTCATGCTGGGCCCGACGGCCAACGCGATGGCGGTGATGCGCGCGCTGGTGGAACGCTACGGCGCCGCCCCGCGCGCCTTCCTCGTCGCGCCGCTGGTGGGCGCGTTTTTCATTGATTTTGTGAACGGGGTATTGGTGACGGCTGGAATTAATTTGCTTAAATGAGGTTGCGACCGGAAGTGGTTTCCGATAATTTATGTGCGTTCTGACAGGAGAGAAGAAATGGGCGAGTTCGCATCAAAAGGGATGGACGAAAAATATTGCAGCGAGTGTGGCGCAATCATCAAGGCCAAGGCCGAGATATGTCCTCAATGCGGCGTTCGTCAAATGCCCAGTCCGGCGGCGATCAATCTTGGGCATGTCGCGCCCAATGGAAAAAGCAGAATTGCGGCTGCGCTTTTCGCTTTTTTCCTGGGCGGTTTCGGCATACACAAATTCTATCTGGGGCAAATCGGGCTCGGCATCGTCTATCTGATTTTTTGCTGGACGTTCATTCCGGCATTTGTCGCTTTCATCGAAGGCGTTTTGTTCCTGACCATGAGCGATGAAACGTTTAATCAGAAATACGGGCAGTCTTGATGAGTGAAGGCGGGCTTGCCCGTTGAGATTTATCTATTACCCATCTGTTTTTTCGTCAACGGCTTTTTGCTTTTGCGCTTCGCCTTTTTCACCTCAACGACATCCTCCTGCGGCTGGTAAACTACCAGTATCTTCCCGATGTGCTGAACCGGCGCGGTGTTCAGCGTTTCGCAGATTTGCCGCATCATCGCTTCGCGTTCCTTGCGTTCGCCGTTGGCGCGAATCTTGATGAGTTCGTGGCGTTTCAGGGAGCGGGTGATTTCATCGAGCACGGCGGGCGTGAGACCGGCGTTGCCGATGATGACCACGGGGTCGAGCGCATGGGCGCGGGCTTTGAGGTTTTGGCGTTGCAGGACGGTGAGGGATAGCATTTGCGGATTTTAGAGCAGAACGCCTGGGCGGGTTGGGGAATTTTATTTCGTCATTCCCGCCTTCGTGGGAATGACGGCAGAGAGAAATGAAACCCAGCAAAACCAGCAAACAATGGATGCGCGAGCATGTCAGCGATCCTTATGTGCAGCGCGCGCAGAAGGACGGTTATCGTTCGCGCGCGGCGTACAAGCTGCTGGAAATCGACGAGCGCGATCATTTGCTGAAAGCCGGCATGACCGTGGTGGATCTGGGCGCGACGCCGGGCGGCTGGTCGCAGGTGGCGGCGGCGAAAGGGTGCAAGGTGATTGCGCTGGATTTGCTGCTGATGCAAGCGATGGCGGGCGTGACCTTTATTCAGGGCGATTTCCGCGAGGATGAAGTCTTGCTGCAACTGGAGCAGGCGTTGGCCGGTGGCGCGGTCGATCTTGTAATTTCCGATATGGCACCCAATATCAGCGGAGTGGGCGTGTCCGATCAGGCGCGTGCCATGTATCTGGCGGAGCTGGCGCTGGACTTCGCCACGCAGCATTTGCGACCGGGCGGCGCGTTTTTGGTGAAGGTGTTTCAGGGCGCGGGGTTCGAGGAATTTTTGCGGATGATGCGCGGACAGTTCGCCAAGGTCGTGACGCGCAAGCCAAAAGCGTCGCGTGACCGCAGCAGCGAGCAGTATCTTCTGGGCTTGGGTGCCTTGGAAAAACTTGAATAATCAAGCGGAACGGTGTTTAATGCGGGTTGCCGCAGTTATCCGGCGCATGCCGGTTCAGGAGTCATATTGAACAATTTATTCAAGAGCGTAGGTGTCTGGCTGGTCATTGCCCTGGTGTTGATGACCGTCTTCAATCAATTCACGCCGCGACAAGCGCAAGGCGGCAAGTCGCAGGTTGACTACACGCAGTTCCTCGGCGAGGTCAAACAAGGCCAGATCAGCAAGGTGGTCATGGAAGGGCGCACGCTGACGGCGCAGAAAACCGACGGCAGCCGCATCAGCACCAATGCGCCGCAGGATCCGTATCTGGTGAACGACCTGATCAAGAACGGCGTCGCAATCGAGGTCAAGCCGGAAGAAGGCCAATCCTTCCTGATGAACGCGCTCATCTCCTGGTTCCCGATGCTGCTGCTGATCGCCGTGTGGATTTTCTTCATGCGCCAGATGCAGGGCGGCGGCAAGGGCGGCGCGTTTTCGTTCGGCAAATCGCGCGCGCGGCAGATGGATGATTCCAAGGAGCGCGTGACTTTCGCCGATGTCGCCGGTTGCGACGAAGCCAAGGAAGAAGTCAGCGAGCTGGTCGATTTCCTGCGCGACCCAACCAAATTCCAGACGCTGGGCGGACGCATTCCGCGCGGCGTGCTGATGGTCGGCAGCCCCGGCACCGGCAAGACCTTGCTGGCGAAGGCCATCGCGGGCGAAGCCAAAGTGCCGTTCTTCTCCATTTCCGGTTCCGATTTCGTCGAGATGTTCGTCGGCGTCGGCGCGGCGCGCGTGCGCGACATGTTCGAGCAGGCGAAGAAAAATTCGCCGTGCATTATTTTCATCGACGAAATCGACGCGGTTGGACGCCAGCGCGGCGCAGGGCTGGGCGGCGGCAACGACGAACGCGAGCAGACGCTGAACGCGCTGCTGGTGGAAATGGACGGCTTTGAAGGTCAGTCCGGCGTGATCGTGATTGCCGCGACCAACCGCCCCGACGTGCTTGATCCCGCGCTGCTGCGTCCGGGTCGTTTCGACCGTCAGGTGGTGGTGCCGCTGCCGGACATTCGCGGCCGCGAGCAGATTCTGCTGGTGCACATGCGCAAGGTGCCGATGGGGCCGGACGTGAAGGCCGACATCATCGCGCGCGGCACGCCGGGCATGTCCGGCGCGGATCTCGCCAACCTGGTGAACGAGGCTGCGCTGTTCGCGGCGCGCGCCAACAAGCGCTACGTTGACATGGAAGATTTCGAGCGCGCCAAGGACAAGATTTTCATGGGCGCGGAGCGCCGGTCGATGGTGATTACGCCGGAAGACAAAAAGAAAACGGCGTATCACGAATCGGGTCACGCGGTGATCGGCTGCGTGCTGCCGGGCTGCGACCCCGTGCACAAGGTGACGGTGATTCCGCGCGGTCGCGCGCTGGGCGTAACCTGGTCGCTGCCGGAAGTCGATCGCTTCAGTCTGTACAAGGATCAGATGCTGGCGCAGATTGCCATGCTGTTTGGCGGTCGCGTGGCCGAAGAAATTTTCGTCGGCAACGTCTCGACCGGCGCGTCCAACGATTTTGAGCGCGCCACTTCCATCGCGCGCGACATGGTGACGCGCTACGGCATGTCCGAAGAACTGGGGCCGATGGTGTACGGCGAGAACGAGGGCGAAGTGTTCCTCGGTCGCTCGGTGACTACGCACAAGAATTTGTCCGAAGACACGATGCGTCAGGTTGATGTCGAAATTCGCCGCATCATCGACGAGCAATACGCGCTGGCGCATCGCATCCTCGAAGAAAATCGCGACAAGGTGGAAGCCATGACGGCAGCGCTGCTCGAATGGGAAACGATCGACTCGGATCAGATTGCCGACATCATGGCCGGCAAACCGCCGCGTCCGCCGAAGCCCAGCCCGTCCAGCCAGCCGCCGCAACCGCCGCAGGATGCCGCGCCGACTGCACCGGCGACAGGCGCTGCGACACCGACGCAACCGGCGCAAGAGACCTGAGCTATTTCTGTACGCTATCTCCAATCTGTCAACTGACCTGCTCCCTCTCCCTTGATGGGAGAGGGTGAGAGATGTTCTGCCTCACATGGAAGTAAATACCGGAAGCGTCTCCCCCTCTCCCCCACCCCTCTCCCACGAGGGGAGAGGGGCTTGTGGTGTGCTTCACTGCGGTACCTTCTCCCTCAATCTCACTCGCCCACTCATCATGGGCGTCATCAACATCACTCCGGATTCCTTCTCCGACGGCGGGCGTTACCTGTTGCGTGACGAAGCGGTGGCGCATGCGCATCGCTTGATGGAGGAGGGCGCTGACCTGCTCGATCTCGGCGGCGAATCCACTCGCCCCGGCGCAGAGCCGGTCAGCGCGCAGCAGGAAATCGACCGCGTTATCCCCGTGATGGAAGCGCTACGCGGTTCGCCGATTCCTCTTTCCATCGACACCTGCAAAGCCGAAGTCGCGCGCGCCGCGCTGGTGGCGGGCGCATCCATGATCAATGACATCACGGCCTTGCAGCAGCCCGACATGCTGCATGCGGTCGCCGCGAGTGATGCCGCCGTCTGTTTGATGCACATGCAAGGCACGCCGCAAAACATGCAGATCGAGCCGCATTACGATGATGTCGTCGCCGAAGTGAAATCTTTTTTGCGCGAGCGCATCGCGGTGGTGGAAGCGGCTGGCATCGCGCGCGAGCGCATCGTCATTGACCCCGGCTTTGGTTTCGGCAAAACGCTGGTGCATAATCTGGCCTTGTTGCGCCAATTGGAGGACTTCGCCGATCTGGGCGTGCCATTGTTGGCGGGGCTGTCACATAAAT
>JAITMU010000216.1 GCA_031277195.1 Gallionellaceae bacterium
ATCCTGCCCCGCCTCGTCCTTGATGCGCACATCGCGCAACAACAAACGCGGACGCAGGCCGCGCCAGTCGGCTTCGATTTGTCCAATGGACACGGGGCGGTTGATGGCGGCGCTGATGGAATCGGCGATACGGTCGTGATAGCGCTCGACCCCCGGAAGTATCCAGTAACGCAAGGTCAACAGGATAAGCGCAAAATTCGAAACGGCGACCAGCAGCCCGATGCGGAGCGCGCGCCAGACCAAGTGCAAGGAATTTTTCAGAGCGGCCATCGAGTTATGTTTACCGGGCTTGGTTCATGGCCTTGGGCGTGACGGGCTGATCGTGTCCACCCATCCCCACCCTAACCCTCCCCTTGAAGGGGAGGGAATATTCGCACTTCATTCTTCCGTCCCCTCCCCTTCAAGGGGAGGGTTAGGGTGGGGATGGGTATCTCATGCCACTCCGCCACAAATTGCCTTCCCCAACTGATACGATTACGTTTAACTTTGGGATTCTACCCTTAATCCACCATGAACACCCACGCGCCCGCCATTCATGATTTCGATGCCTTGCTGCGCAAGGCCTTGCGGGGCAGCCGTTACGCGCAACGGTTGTTCGACGCTCATCCCGCGTTGACCGACTGGTTGCGCGACCATCTCGCCACGCCGTGCAGCGCGGCGGAAATGGCGCGCTGGCTCGACGCCCTGCCCGCTCATAACGAAGCCGAACTCGCGCGCGCGTTGCGGCAACTGCGCCAATGCGTGATGCTGAAACTGATCACGCGCGACCTGAACGGCCTCGCCGATCTCGACGAAGTGATGAACGCGATGACGGCGCTGGCCGAACTCGCGCTGCAACGCGGGCAGGCCGTCCTGATGAACGAACTGATCGCGCAACACGGACGCCCGCTCAGCGCGACCGACGGCGCGCCGCAGGACATGCTGGTGATCGGCATGGGCAAGCTGGGCGGCTGCGAACTCAATGTCTCCTCCGACATCGACCTGATTTTCGTCTATCCCGAAGACGGCGAAACCGATGGCGCGCGCCCGCTTTCCAATCACGAATTTTTCTCGCGCCTGGGTCGCCGCCTGATCGCGCTGCTCGACGAGAACACCGCCGACGGCTATGTGTTCCGCATGGACATGCGCCTGCGCCCCTACGGCGGCAGCGGCCCCCTGGTGATGAGTTTTGCCGCGCTGGAAGAATATCTGGTGACGCAGGGACGCGAATGGGAACGCTATGCCTGGATCAAGGCGCGCGTGGTGTCGCCTGCGAATGCGTCGGCGGCGGATGAATTGATGGAACTGGCGCAGCCCTTCGTGTTCCGCAAATACCTCGACTTCGGTGTGTTTGAATCCATGCGCAAACTGCACGCGCAGATTCGCCAGGAAGTGCAGCGGCAGGATCGCCTCAACAACATCAAGCTGGGACCGGGCGGCATCCGCGAAGTCGAATTCATCGCGCAAGCGTTCCAGTTGACGCGCGGCGGGCGCGACGCGTCCCTGCGCATCCGCCCCACGCTGCAAGTGCTGCAACGGCTCGGCGTCAGCGGCCAGATCGCGCCGGAGATCGTCGCGCAGTTGCGCGAGGCGTATGTGTTCCTGCGCAACCTCGAACACCGCCTGCAATATCTGGACGATCAGCAAACGCAGGACTTGCCGAACCAGCCGAACGATCAAGCGTCGATCGCCGCCAGCATGGGCTGCGCGGATTACGCCGCGATGCTGGCGCAACTCAACGTGCATCGTGAGCGCGTGACCCGGCAATTTGCGCAGGTGTTCGGCATGGACAAAAACAGCAGCGCGGAAAGCGATACCGGCGCGATGTTGTGGCAGGACGCGATCAGCCAGGACGCCTTGCGCGACGGCCTCGCCGCGCAGGGCTACGCCGATGCCGAACCGCTCGCCGAACGCCTGCTGCGCATCCGCGACAGCGCGCGCTACCGCGAACTGCCGGACGCCAGCCGCCAGCGTTTCGATCTGCTGGTGCCGCAATTCATCAGCCTGTGCGCCGCGCTGGACAACGGCGACGAAGCCCTGCCGCGCATGTTGAACCTGCTGGAAGCGATCAGCCGCCGCGCGTCCTATCTCGCCTTCATGGCCGAATATCCGCAGGTGCTGGAACGTCTGGTGCGGCTCATCGGCGCGAGCGAATGGGGTAGCGATTACCTGAACCAGCATCCCGTGTTGCTCGACGAACTGCTGGACGCGCGCGAAATTTA
The DNA here is from genome assembly GCA_031277195.1 of Gallionellaceae bacterium. Lineage (GTDB taxonomy): Bacteria > Pseudomonadota > Gammaproteobacteria > Burkholderiales > Gallionellaceae > JAITMU01. The sequence continues at coordinate 2,202 of JAITMU010000216.1, forward strand.
TCAAGCGCCGGACTGGCCTGCGCTCGACGCGGAATTGAGCGCGCAACTGCAAACCTGCGACGCCGACGCTGAACAGCAAATGGATGTGCTGCGCGAATTTCAGCATCGGGAAGTGTTTCATCTGCTGGCGATGGATCTGCAAGGTTTGCTGCCGCTGGAAACCCTGAGCGATCACCTGTCCGATCTCGCCGACATGATCCTGCGTCACGCCCTGCGGCTGTGCTGGCGCGACATGCCGAAGAAGCACCGCGACGACGATCCGCGCTTCGCCATCATCGCCTACGGCAAACTCGGCGGACTCGAACTCGGCTATGCCTCCGACCTCGATCTGATTTTCCTCTACGACGACGATCACCCCGACGCATGGGACACCTACTCGCGTCTGGCGCGGCGTATCAACACGCTGTTGAGCAGCTACACCGCCTCCGGTCGCTTGTATGAAATCGACCTGCGCCTGCGCCCGAACGGCGCCAGCGGCCTGTTGGTCAGCCCGTTGGCGGGGTTCATGGAATACCAGCGCGAACAAGCCTGGGTG
>JAITMU010000025.1 GCA_031277195.1 Gallionellaceae bacterium
CGCGCCTTCCTCGCGCATGATGCGCAGCGTGTCCCCGATGGCCTCTCGCGTGTGAATGATCAGCGGCTTGTCGCACTCACGCGCCGCGCGGATGTGCACGCGGAAACGCTCGCGCTGCCATTCCAGATCGCCCTTCAAACGATAGTAATCCAGGCCGGTTTCGCCGATGGCCACCACCTTCGGATGTTGCGCGGCCTGCGTCAGCCATTCCTGCGTTGGTTCGCCATCGACTTCGTAATCGGGATGTACCCCAACCGACGCGTAAATGTTTTCATGCTGCTCGGCGAGCGCTTGAACCTGCGGAAAATCGGGCTGATTGACGCTGACGCAAAGCGCCCGATCAACATTGTTCTGCCGCATGTTGCGCAGCATTTCGTCGAGATTCGCCGACAACTCGGAAAAGTTCAGATGGCAGTGCGAGTCGATGAACATGGAATCAGGCGCTCGCCAGTTGGCGGTAGGACAGCAAAAGGGATTCAAACAGCAATTTCGTATTCAGCGGATGCGCGGCTTCACGGCGCGCGACCATCAACTCGCGCTGGTAACGCAGCAGATCATAGGCATTGATCTTGCCTGCGATTTTTTGAATCGAATCGCGCAATGCCGCGTTGTAGCGCACTTCCCCGCCCAGCTTCAAACTGCCCAGGTCGTAACACCATTGTTGCAGCCAATGCACGACGGTCGCCGGTTCCTGGCCTTGCAGGCGTTCCGCCAGCCCCAAGGCATCAAGACGCGCAGGCGATGCGATTTCCTTCATGAAACGCGCGTATTCCTCGCCGCTGTCCTGTTCGGCCAAGGCCAATGCGGACAATGGAGCAAAACCCGTCTGCACCAACAATCGCTCAGGATCATCAACACCCTGCTCCTTCAACCATGCAATGCTTTCTTCAACCGGCGGCAACGGCATGGATAGCGACAAGCAGCGGCTCAAGATGGTTGGCAACAAACGCTGTGGCTTATGACTGACCAGAACAAGCAAAACGCTCCCGTTTCGACCAGAAGGTTCCTCCAGGGTTTTCAGGAGCGCATTCATTGAATTTGCATTCATCGCCTCCGCAGGATGAATCACGGCGACTCTGTACCCGCCCTGATGCGCAGACAAGCTGACGAAATCCGCCAACTCGCGAATCTGATCGACTATCACCACGCGGGATGGCTTTTTTTTCTTCCCACCTTCCCTGTCATCATCTTCATCCGATTCTGCCAGTATTTCAGGCTGAATCAGTCGAAAATCGGGATGAGTGCCTTGAGCAAACCAATGGCATGAAGCACATTCTCCACAGGCAAAACCATCGGACTTGGGCTGCTCGCATAGCAGCGATTGCGCCAGGTTCATCGCAAAATCCAGCTTGCCGATGCCTTGCGAGCCTTTCAGTAACAATGCGTGAGGCGAGCGTTCGCGCAGCTTGCGCCAGCTCTGCCACACTCCGGATTGCCAGGGATACAAATTTTCCATATCAAACAGACAAAATGATTTTTTCCAGCGCCGCCTTGACTTCGTTCGGCGACAAAGTTGCGTCGATCAGCGCAAAGCGCGATGGCATGTTGCGGCAGCGCGCCAAATACGCCTGGCGCACTTTCTCAAAAAAATCGCCCTGCTCCTGCTCAAAGCGATCCAGCGAGACATTGGCGGACAAGCGTTGTCGCGCCACCTCAATCGGCAAATCGAACAGCAGCGTCAAATCCGGCTGAAAGCCGCCTTGCACCCACTGCTCAAGAATTTCCAGTCGCGCCGTCGGCACACCACGCCCGCCGCCCTGATAAGCGAAGCTGGCATCGCTGAAGCGATCGGACAACACCCAGGTTCCGCGCCGCAATGCGGGACGGATGACCGTTTCGATGTGTTCGAGCCGAGCCGCGAACATCAGCATGGCCTCGGTTTCGGCCTGCATGGGTTGGTTCAGCAGAATGTCGCGCAGACGCTCGCCCAACGGCGTGCCGCCCGGCTCGCGCGTCACCAGCACCTCATGTCCGCGCTGGCGAAGCCTGTCCGCGAACCAGGTCAGATGAGTGCTTTTTCCGGCGCCGTCCACGCCTTCGAAGGTGATGAATTTGGCAGTCATGGTGTCTGAAATACGTTTATTGTAGGGATGTGGGAAAACCCATCCCCACCCTAACCCTCCCCTTGAAGGGGAGGGGACTTCCGCGCTTCGCTTTTACATTCCCTCCCCTTCAAGGGGAGGGTTAGGGTGGGGATGGGTATTAAAAAATCCACTCACCGCTGATACCTTCTCACCGCCCGATTATGCTGTTCCAACGTGTTGGAAAATTCCGAACTGCCATCGCCGCGCGCGACGAAATACAAGGCCTTGCTTTGCGCCGGATTCAAAGTCGCTTGCAACGCCGCCAGACCGGGCATGGCAATCGGCGTGGGCGGAAGACCGGCGCGGGTGTAGGTATTATAGGGCGTGTCGGTCAGCAAATCGCGCTTGCGCAGATTGCCGTCGAAGCGATCGCCCAAACCGTAGATGACCGTCGGGTCGGTTTGCAACAACATCCCCAGGCGCAGGCGATTGATGAACACAGCGGCGATCATGGCGCGGTCTTGCGCGCTGCCGGTTTCTTTTTCCACGATGGAGGCCAGTATCAGCGCCTCGTAAGGCGACTTCAGCGGCAGATTCGACGTCCGCGTTTGCCAGTTTTCATTCAAGCGTTGCCGCATGGCATCGTAAGCGCGTTTCAGAATGGTCAGGTCGCTGACGCCCTTCGGGATGTAATAGGTATCGGGAAAAAACAGCCCTTCAGCGCGGCGCTCCGATGCGCCGATGCGCTGCAATATCTCGCTCTCGGACAGCGCCAGGCTATCGTGCGCAACATCCGGATTTTCGTTCAGGGCTTGCCGCAACTGCTTGAACGTCCATCCGTCGATGAGGACGACCGCGCGTTGACTGGTACGCCCGCTGGTCAGCATCTCCAGCAATTCCAGCGGTGACGGCGACGAATCAAGCTCGTAATTGCCCGCCTGTATCCGCGTCGATTTGCCCATCACCCGCGCCAACCAGATGAGCTTCCAACCGTCTTGCAGCTTCCCTTCTGCTTCCAGTTGGCGCACGGTCAGTTTCAGGCTTTCGCCTTGCTTGACCGAAAACTCAAGCGGGAGTGAGGGCATGTCCAGCGGCTTGCTGGCGAGATACGCGCCCGCGCCTGCGACGAGCAACAGCAGCAGCGATCCCCACAGCAGTAATTTTTTAATCAGGCGCATGGCTCAAGCTCTCGCGTATCCGCTCCGCCATTGGGTAATGCGTCCAGCGATGCTGCTGCAATTCGCGCACCGGCCACAGCCCGATCACGCTGTTGACCAGAAATATCTCGTCAGCTTCGAACAAGGCCGCCAATCCAAACGAGGCGACGTGACACGCCACGCCCTGCGCCGCCGCCCAGGCCATCACCCGTTCCCGCTGCACCCCCGCCACGCCGCATTGCGACAAATCCGGCGTAATCAACGCGCCCTTCCGCACCATGAACAGATTGCTGCGCGTGCCTTCGATCACGTTGTCGGCGGTGTCGCGCAACAAACCTTCGGCAATCTCCGGCGCGCGCCACTCCGCTGCCGCCAACACATTTTCAAGGCGATTGAGATGCTTGATTCCCGCCAGACGCGGTTGCTGCGCCAGACGCATATCGCACAGATGCAGCGTCACGCCACCTGTCGCCCAATCCGGCGGATACGTCGGTAACGGCGCAACATCCCACAAGCGAGACGGATGCGCTTGCGTCGGCGGCGCGTAACCGCGCACCCCCTCGCCGCGCGTGATAATCAGTTTGAAGATGCCGTCGGGATGACGCGCGATCAGTTCAGCCAATTCCGCGTCCAGCGCCGCGCGCGCCGGACAGGTTATGCCCAGCGCCGCGCAGTCGTTCAGCAGTTTTTGATAATGCAGCGGCCAATGCTGCGCCTTGCCCTGAACGACGCGGAACGTGCGAAACACGCCGTCGCCATACAGCAGGCCGCGATCCCGGATGGCAATCGAGTGACCGGAAGCGCCATTGACCAGCATTGTGGAGGGAGGGAAATCAGATGCGGCGGAACACCAGCGTGCCGTTG
>JAITMU010000153.1 GCA_031277195.1 Gallionellaceae bacterium
TGGCGGTTTGCGTTTGATGTGGAGGCAATTCACACGCCGGAGGCGCATGTGCCTCGGCATATTCTGCTTTCCACTTATGAGGATGCGCGGGAAGCGCCCTTGAACGTTCATGCGGGGGAACGCTGGCGGTTTACGGTGCGGTTGAAGCGTCCGCATGGGACGAGCAATCCTTACGGATTTGATTTTGAGGCCTGGATGCTGGAGCGTGATTTGCGGGCTGGCGGGTATGTTCGGGGCGGCGAAAAACTTGGAAATGAGATTACAAAGCCGTTTTATTTGATTGAACATTTTAGGGAAAATATACGAGACGAATTCCAAACGCATTTTCTCCAGTCTGCCACTTACCCCTACTCCGGCGTTCTGATCGCCCTCGCCATCGGCGACCAAAACAGCATTCCGGCAGGTCAGTGGCAGGTTTTCACCCGCACCGGCGTCAATCACCTGATGAGCATTTCCGGGCTGCATATCACCATGCTGGCTTCGCTCGCCTTTTTTCTCACGAATGCGCTCTGGCGGCGCAGCGCGCGGCTGGTTGCGCTGCTACCGGCGCGCAAAGCCGCTGTCGTCGCGGGGTGTTTGGTGGCGTTGGCGTATGCGCTGCTGGCTGGATTTTCGGTGCCCGCGCAGCGCACGGTCTGCATGTTGACCGTGGCGGCGGCGGCGCTGTGGTCGTCGCGTAACCTCTCGGTTTCACAGGTTTTTTCGGCGGCATTGCTGGCGGTATTGCTGTTTGACCCCTGGGCGGTACTGGCGCCCGGCTTCTGGCTGTCGTTCGGCGCAGTGGCGTTGATTTTCTACGTGGCGGCGCACCGGCTGGAAAAACCGCGCTGGCTCGCCGAATATGGCCGCGTGCAATGGGCGATGGCGGTCGGGCTGACGCCGCTGCTGCTGGCGCTGTTTCAGCAGGTTTCGCTGGTCGCGCCGCTCGCCAATGCCTTCGCCATTCCGCTCATCAGCTTCGCCGTGGTGCCGCTCGCGCTGCTGGGAATCTTGCCGTTTTGCGGCTGGCTGTTGTCGCTGTCGCACGCGATCTTGTCAATCTGCATGATCGCGCTGGAATGGCTGAACCGCCTGCCGGACGCCGCCTGGACACAACATGCGCCGCCCGGCTGGAGCGTCGCCGTCGGCGTAATCGGCGTGTTGGTCTGTCTGTTGCCGCGCGGTTTTCCGGCACGCTGGTTGGGGATTTTCCTGCTGCTGCCGATGTTTTTGACTTCGCCGGAACCACCGCCGCAGGGGGTGCTGCGCCTGACGATATTCGATGTCGGGCAAGGTTTGGCCGTCGCCATGCAGACGCGCTCGCATACGCTGCTTTACGACACCGGCCCGCAATACTCGATCGACTCGGACAGCGGCAACCGTATTCTCGTGCCGGGTCTGCACGCGCAAGGCATCGCGCGGCTCGACGGGCTGGTGCTGTCGCACGACGACCTGGATCACACCGGCGGCGCGGTATCCGTGATGCAGAACCTGCCCATCGAATGGCTGTCGTCATCGCTGCCGGACACCAGTCCCGCCCTGGCGCAGGCGCGCAATTCGATACGCTGCAAGGACGGGCAACACTGGGAATGGGACGGCGTGCGCTTCGAGATGCTGCATCCGTCGCCGGAAAGCTACGACAACGCCAGGCTGAAAGACAACGAACGCGGCTGCGTGCTGCGCGTCAGCGTGGGGCGGCAAAGCGTGCTGATCGCAGCGGACATCGAAAAAAACACCGAGCGACGCCTGCTGCAAACGCACCCGGATCAACTCCCCGCCACCCTGCTGATCGCCCCGCACCACGGCAGCGGAACCTCATCCACACAGGCATTTGTAAACGCAGTGCGGCCTGGGTATGTGGTGTTTACCGTCGGGTATCGAAACCGCTTTGGCCATCCCCGGAAAGACGTGGTGGAACGGTATCGGCGGGTCGGGAGCGAGGTGTTGCGGTCAGATGAGGACGGCGCGGTGATGGTGGAAATGGATGAGGCTGGGATGCGGGTGGAACGGTATCGGCGGGCGCATTTGAGGTATTGGTATGACGATTAGACCGCATCATTCGTAGGCTGGGTTGAGCGTCGCGAAACCCAGCATGACGCGGCAAATTGACGTGAAGCCGGGTTTCGCGTTGCTCAACCCAGCCTACGGTTCGCCGCTACGGCATTAATACGCATACCTCACCTCCCCCACCACCGTCCGCTGCGGGAACGGGTGGAACAGGAAATACTCGCGATTGTTCAGGTTATCCACGCCAATCGCAGCACTCCAGTGCGAATCGATTTTGTAATTCACTCGCGCGTCCACCACGAAATACGGGTCGAATCCGCCCCAGGTGTGGGTAACGGGATCGGAGTTATCCAGCGTCGTCCACAAACGACTGCTGTATCGGGCGGCGACCGTCCAGGCCAGATTTTCGTTGGCGTGCCAGGTGGCGGCGGCGGTGACGCGCCAGCGCGGGATGTTGGGGGTGTAATTGCCGGAGACGTCGGTCAGCGCGTTGACGGCGTTGCGGAAAGCGGGCGCGGAGCGGATGCGCGAATCCATGTAGGTGACGCTGCCGGAAAGCGCCAGGCCGTCGATCAGGGCGTCGTCCTGTTGCGCGACGATTTCGATGCCGCGCGCGCGTATCTTGTCCACGTTCTGAACGGACGTGCCAAAGCCGGTCGAGCCATCCAGCAGGGTGTTTTGCGAGATCAGCGCGTCACGCAGGTTTTCCTGAACCAGCGAGACGCGCGCCCTGCCCTTTTCCGTGACGTGTTCCAGCGCGAGTTCGCCGGAGACGGCGTGTTCCGGTTTCAGATTGGGATTGGGCGTGACGATGTTGCCGCTGATGTTGACGGCTTGATACAGCTCGCTGACCGTCGGGAAGCGATAGGCTACGCCAAGGGAGCCAGTCACGATCCAGTCTGCGGCGGCTTCCCATTCCAGCGTTGCCTTGGGCGAAAAGCGATGCGCCGAGACGACGGGCTGGCGCACGTCGGACGCGGGCGTCAGGGAAAAATTCAGGCCGTCATAAGCGCGCCAGCTTTCGTAACGACCGCCCAGCGTGGCTTTGAAATCCGGCGCGAAACGCCAGACATCCTGCAACCAGAACGCGGTCGTTTGCGTTTTGCCGCGCGAATCGGCGGCGATTGTCCCCCGATTGTCGGTCGCCCAGTTGTTGACGCGATGCTGGGTCGTCACCAAACGGCTCTGGTCGTAATGCGCGCCGAAGCTGATTTCGTGCGCGCCGTCCATGCCTTGCGGACGCCAGATGCCTTTGATGTCGAACGTGCCCCAGCCGGTGCCGTCCATCGTCGTATTCGTGCCTGCACCGGATTGAGACAAAGCCGCGGCGGCGCTGCCGGGCGTGGCGGTGTTGTCCTCGTTGAAATCGTACACGCTGGCGATGGCTTCCCAATCCCAGACGCCGCGCGTGTCCGACTTCAGCGCGAGGCTTTGCATGACGTGGCTTTCATCGAAGCGATACGCGCCATTGGAAATCGCCGTGGTCACGTTGTAATCGTAACCGCCGATGTTCACATTGCCGCTGTAAACCGGATTGCCCGCTGCGTCGCGCAGATAGCTTTGCATCTCGGCGTCATCGTTGAGCTGGAACAGGCCGATGGTGTAGGTCGCGCGCAGCGTGGGCGAAAAATCGTAGGCCAGCTTGAGTTTGAAATTATCCTCGATCTTGTGTTCCAGCCCGCCCGCACCCAGCACGGCGACCGGCTGCCCCGACTTGTTGACGTCCGCAATGCCGCCGGTCGTGGGCGCACCAGCGCTGCCGGTCGCCGCAGGACGCGACATCGTGGCGATGCTCACCGGCTGGGTGTGCGTGTCGAGATGGTTGGCGGAAAGCCACCAGGAAAACCCGCCGGAGCGGCTACCCAGCGTGACGCTGGCCGCGCCAGAGTTGTAATGCCCGGACGTGCCATACACGGAATGGCGCTGCTGCGCGCCGAGCAGACGGACGCTGGCCTCGAATTGCTCCGGCATCCTTGTTGTGATGTTGATGACAGCGCCGATTGAGTTGCCCGCATAAGCGGCGGAAAACGGACCGTACAGAATGTCGATGCGCTCGATTTCCTCTGGCGACACCATGCTCCAGCGCGGCGACGCCTGACTGTTATTGTTGCCGATCAACGCCGACAGCAACGCGCCATCGGCAAAAACCAGACTGCGCGCGCTCTGCCCGGGGCCGGAAGTGCGCGTGGTGATCGGCGA
>JAITMU010000214.1 GCA_031277195.1 Gallionellaceae bacterium
CTCTGGGGTTTTTCAACCAAAGTCAAAACCTATTACCACAGAGACACAGAGACACAGAGAAAGTCAAAAACAGCGAGATGTTGAATTTGTTTTTCTCTGTGCCTCTGTGTCTCGGTGGTGAATGGTTTTGACTCTAAAAACGCACCGCAACACGCGGCGCAACAACGACTGGCTTTCACCATCGCCAGCTTGCGTTTTTTCCTTTGAGGCAGCGTTCGTTGGAGGTCATTTTCAGCTTCGCGTAATCAGTTTCAATGCGTCCGGCAGTGTGGCAATCACGGCATCGAGATCCAGCCCGTCCACCGGTTCGCCGTGATTATACCCATAAGGCACGCAGAATACCGGGCAACCTGCGGCGCGCGCGGCGACGACATCGTTCAGCGAATCGCCGATCAGCAGCACTTTGTCCGGCGTCACGCCGAAAAATTTTGCCGCGTGCAACAACGGCATCGGATGCGGTTTTTTCTCCGGCAGCGAATCGCCGGACAGCACGATCTCGAAATACGGCGCCATGCCCGACGCAGCCAGAATCGGTTCGGTGTAACGCGCCACTTTGTTGGTGATGCAGCCCAGACGGAATCCGGCGGCCTTCATCGCTTCCAATCCTGCGATCACGCCGTCGAACGGTTTGCTCAACAACGCAAGCTCGGTGTAATGCTTCTCGAATATCGGCAGCGCGCGGTCATACAGCGCCGCGTCCGGCTCGGCGTGCATGTCGCCGGTCAGCGCGCGCTTCACCAGCCAGGAGATGCCGTTGCCGATGTAGCTCATCAACAAATCCTGCGACACCGGCGCGCGATCCATGTCACGCAACATGCGATTCGCCGCCTCGGCCAGTTCCGGCGCGGTGTGCAGGAGAGTGCCGTCCAGGTCGATGAGGATGGCGGAGATGGGAATGGTCGTCATATGTTTTTACTCAATGCCGGGCTTCGCTACGCTCGTCCCAACCATGCTACTCCGTCATTCCAGCGGAAGCTGGAATCCAGCAAAAATACTGACCCGCGAAGCGGCCAAAATCACATTGTCCGGCTGCGCCGGAGTTTGTTAATAAGCTGGATTCCAGCTTTCGCTGGAATGACGGGGGAAATTTTTTTACGGAAATCGGCGTTACTTGCCCACCTTCGCCAACTCCGCCCGCATCGCCGCGACCACGGTATCGTAACGGTGCGGGTCGCTGTCCTTGCCTGCGCCGAAAATCGCGGAACCGGCGACGAAGGTATCGACGCCTGCTTTGGCGACTTCCTTGATGTTGGCGGGGCCGACGCCGCCGTCGATTTCGAGGCGGCAATCATGTCCGGCTGCGTCTATCATCGCGCGCACCTTGCGCGCCTTGTCCAGCACATAGGGGATGAATTTCTGGCCGCCGAAGCCGGGGTTCACCGACATCAGCAACACCATGTCCAGCTTGGGCAACACCCATTCCAGCACGTCCAGCGGCGTGGCCGGATTGAACACCAGACCGGGCTTGCAGCCGTTGTCGCGAATCAGGCCGATGGTGCGGTCAATGTGATCCGACGCTTCCGGGTGAAAAGTGATGTACGTCGCGCCCGCCTTGGCGAAATCGGGAATGATGCGATCCACCGGCTTGACCATCAGATGCACGTCGATGGGCGCGGTGACGCCATGCTTGCGCAGCGCCTCGCACACCAGGGGGCCGATGGTCAGGTTGGGCACATAGTGGTTGTCCATCACGTCGAAGTGCACGATGTCCGCGCCGGACGCGAGCACGTTATCGACTTCTGCGCCGAGCGTGGCGAAGTTGGCGGAAAGAATGCTGGGGGCGATCTGGTACATGGTTGGCTCTCACAAATAAAAAACACGAAGGGCGCATTTTACCTGAAACCCTCCGCCGCCACAGTCCTGGATAAATCGCCGCCGCGCGGCTTGTCAGCATGGATAAAATAAGGTGAAATGACCGCATGGATGCATCATCCCACATCGAAATCCGCGCACGGGTGAACTACCTGCCCGACCAGTCGGATGAAACTGACGGCCGCTACGTCTTCGCCTACACCATCACCGTCACCAACCACAGCCCCACCGCCGTCAAGCTGCTCAGCCGTCACTGGATCATCACCGACGCGCATCATCATGTGCAGGAAGTGCGCGGGCAAGGCGTGGTCGGCGAACAGCCGCTCATCCTGCCGCGCCAGAGTTTTGAATACACCAGCGGCACGGTGATCTCCACTCAGGTGGGCACCATGGAAGGCAGCTATCGCATGGAAGCGGACGGCATCGAATTTGACGCGCCGATTCCGCAGTTTGTTTTGAGCGTGCCGAGGGTGCTGCATTGAACGGCCTGTCATTCCCGCGAAGGCGGGAATCCAGCGAAAATATCAGCCCGCGCAGCGGACAAACCCCTGTCGTCCGGCTACGCCGGAAATTAATGACAAGCTGGATTCCTGCTTGCGCAGGAATGACGGCGGGGCGGCATAAATGGGCGTGGACGCTCACCCTCCTGCTCGCCGCCTGCGTCACGCCACCCGCCGAACCGCCCGCGCCGCCGCCGACCGAGCCCCTGCCCGCCGCTGCGCCTTTCACCGCGACCGACTGGAGCGCCCTGCCCGATTGGCGCACCACCGATCTCGTCCCCGCCTGGCCTGCGTTGATGCAAAGCTGCCGCACGCTGCGCAAAAAATCGCAGTGGCGCGATGCCTGTCTCGCCGCCGACGCGGTGGACGGCAGCAACGACGCGGCGCAGCGCGCGTTCTACGAGACCTGGTTTGCCCCCTGGCAAGTAAGCAACCCGGACGGCAGCACGCAAGGTTTGATCACCGGCTATTACGAACCACGCCTGTACGGCAGCCGCACAAAAACCGGACGCTTCCGCCACCCGCTCTACGCCGTGCCGGACGATCTCCTCACCATCGACTTGAGCGCGCTCCATCCGCAACTGAAAGACCTGCGCCTGCGCGGGCGCGTGGAGGGCAAGCGCGTGGTGCCGTATTACACCCGCGCCGAGATCGACGCGGGCAAGGGCGTGAACAACGCGGGCGTCCTGTTCTGGGTGGATGATGCCGTCGCGCTGTTCTTCCTGCAAATCCAGGGTTCGGGGCGCATCGAATTGCCGGATGGCGCGCTGATCAAAGTCGGTTACGCCGACCAGAACGGCCATCCCTACGTTTCGATCGGCAAAAAACTGGTCGAAGCGGGCGAGATGAAACTGGAGGACGCGTCGATGCAGAACATTCGCGCGTGGGGTGCGGCGCATCCCGACAAGCTGCCCGCGCTGCTGGAACAAAATCCCAGCTATGTGTTTTTCCGCGAACTGCCCAGCGACCTCACCGCGCCGCTCGGCGCAATGGGGTTGCCGCTCACGGCAGAGCGCAGCCTCGCCATCGACCCGCGCATCATTCTCCTTGGCGCGCCGGTGTTCCTCGCCACCACCCGCCCCAACAGCAACGAAGCAATGAACCGCCTGATGCTGGCGCAAGACACCGGCGGCGCGATTCGCGGCGCGGTGCGGGGAGATTTTTTCTGGGGGTTTGGCGATGACGCGGGCGCGCTGGCGGGACGGATGAAGCAGCAAGGAAGAATGTGGGTGTTGTATCCAAAGGGGAGCGAGCCGGGGCGGTGAGTTGAGATGTGGTTGTTTGGCGGACACCCATCCCCACCCTAGCCCTCCCCTTGAAGGGGAGG
>JAITMU010000227.1 GCA_031277195.1 Gallionellaceae bacterium
TGGCGGTCGTTGAGATTCAAACCGCGCGGGGCAAGCCCCGCCCTACGGCAAAGAAAATTTTTAATTATGGAAAAAATCCGCCTCTCCAAACTGATGTCAGAACAAGGACTCTGCTCGCGCCGCGAAGCGGACAGCTATATCGAGCGCGGCTGGGTGTTGGTGGACGGCCAGCCTGTCACCGAACTCGGCACGCGGATTTTTCCCACGCAACGCATCACGCTCAATCGCTCTGCGCAAAACCAGCAAGGCGCGCGCGTCACCATTCTGCTGAACAAACCGGTCGGCTATGTTTCCGGCCAGGCCGAGGACAATCACAAACCCGCCGTCACGCTGATCAACGCCGCTTCGCGCAGCGCCGACGACCGCGCGCCGCTGCGCTTCAATCCGGCGCAACTAAAAGGACTCGCCCCCGCCGGACGGCTGGATATTGACTCACAGGGTTTGCTCGTGCTGACGCAGGACGGACGCATCGCCAAGCAACTTATCGGCGAAGATTCCAGCGTGGACAAGGAATATCTGGTGCGCGTGCAAGGCAAACTCACCGACAACGGTCTGCGCTTGTTGAATCACGGCTTGAAACTCGACGGAGAAGCGCTCAAACCGGCGAAGGTGAGCTGGCAGAACGAAGACCAACTGCGCTTCATCCTGCGCGAAGGAAAAAAACGCCAGATACGCCGCATGTGCGAACTGGTCGGCCTGAAAGTCACCGCCCTCAAACGAATTCGCATCGGCAAGGTGAAGCTGGGAAATCTGCCGGTCGGGCAGTGGCGATATTTGCGCGAGGATGAAGGATTTTAAAAAGCCGCCCGACTTTAATTCTGCAATTTGACCTGAAAAATTTCGCCGATGGCGCGCACGATGTCCGGCTCATCCCATTCGCGCGCGCCGTTCACCTTCTCCAATATCCTGCCATCGGCTGACACCAGCACTGTCAGCGGGATGTTGCTCGCGCCTAGCATGCCTTCGATATAAAAATCGCGGCTGTCGAGATAATTGGGGAACGAAAGTTTCGATTGCTTGACGTAATCCGCTGCGGCCTGAGTATCGTCATCGGTCGAAACGCCGATTACATTGAACTGCTTGCCGTGATAGCGGCTCGCCAACCGATCCAGCGAAGCCATCTCCGCGCGACAGGGACCGCACCAGCTTGCCCAGACGTTGATGATGAGCGGCTTGCCACGATATTGGGAAAGCATCTCCGTGCCACCGGCGAGCTTGTACAGCGTCGCCTCGCCCAACTGTTGATAGACTGGAGCCGGTTCGGCGCTGGCTTGCGTGACAGGTGTCTCGCGCGACGGCTCACCGGTCTGCGCCTCCTTCGGCGCATCCTTGCAAGCGGTGATGAAAACGCAAAGCATCAGGGAAAAGATCAGGGAAAACGGTTTCATTTGTTCGGCAACCTGTTCAAGGAAAATATCAGGGCGGAGTTTACCACTTGCCGCGCGGGGCAAGCCCCGCCCTACGCCCGCGAGGTAAAGGAAAAGTGCGTAGGCTGGGTGGAGCGTAGCGATACCCAGCATCGGAGCAGCGCGGTGCGAACCTTGAAATTCTCACAGCGCGGGGCAAGCCCCGCCCTACGAACGGCTTTTATCCAACCCCCTAATGCCGTGAGCAGACGATATACTGCAACTCGGTTATCGCAACACCAGAGGAACACCATGACAACAAACGTTGAAACATTGGAAGCGGAGGCGCTGCAACTCTCGCCCCAAGAACGTAGCGAGTTGATCTATCGCCTTGTCACCAGCCTTGAAACCGAGCTTGGAAATTCGCCTGGAGCCATTGCCAGCGCCGTAAAACATGCTCGTGACGTCATCGAACACGATCAATGGTTCCGCGTTCAGGTTTCCCAAGCGCTCCTTGAAGCTGACGACCCCAACCCGTCGTGGGCAACCCATGACGACGCGCAAGAAAATTGGAGCAGGAAACGCGCCGAACTGGTCAAACGCGCCGAGAGTACAGCTTGATACTTCTATGGCTGCCGAGGGCGATCCGTAATCGCGACGCCCTCATTGACCGCATTGCAACATCCAATCCTCGCGCCGCAATCCGCCAAGGCGACAAGCTCGAGCGTCAAATTGATCTGTTACGGTCGCACCCGAAAACAGGCGACCCCGGCCGCGTTGCCAGAACCCGCGAGCTTGTCATCAGCAAAACGCCTTTCATCGTCATCTATCGCTACAAACCCCGCGCCCATCTCATCGAGATTGTGCACATCCTGCATGACGCGCAGAGGCATTCGGATTGAAGCGGTCTCTTGCCATCACGACCGCGCTGCAACAACAGACTGCATCTACGCCAACCCCTCAATCAACTTCCTCACCGGCGTTGGTAACGCGGCGCGTAGCGCATCTGCGATGCCGAACCATCGGTTGCCGGGTTCGCTCACCTGCTCCGATTTGCGCGCGGCGCGTATCAGCAATGGCGAGATGTGCAGTTTGAAATGGGTGAAGGTGTGGGTGAAGTCTGGCAAAGACTCGACATGCGCGACGTTTACGCCGAAACGGCGTTCGCAATAATCTGCGGCATCTTCTGCCTCGCCGTTTTCCATCTGCGGCAAACACCACAGCCCGCCCCAGATGCCGCTGCCGGGACGTTTTTCCAGCAGGATGCCAGCATCGGAAATCAATAACAGAAAGTGCGCCTGCTTCTCCGGCAGCGACTTGCGCAGGCGCGGTGTCGGGAATTGTTCGACGCGGTTGCCGGCATGCGCTTTGCAATCCTGATTCACCGGACAGTTTGCGCAATCGGGTTTGGAGCGCGTGCAAACGGTTGCGCCCAGATCCATCAAGCCTTGCGTGTAAACGGCGATGTCGTGCGGCGGCAGCAACGCTTCGGCGTGTTGCCACAGTTTTTGTTCGACAGATTTCTCGCCGGGATGGCCTTCGATGGCGCAGTGACGCGCCAGCACGCGCTTGACGTTGCCGTCGAGTATCGCGCGTCGTTCGTGGAAGGCGAGCGCGCTGACGGCGGATGCGGTGGAGCGTCCGATGCCGGGTAGCGCTGCGATGTCGTCGAAATTGCGCGGGAAGATTCCATCATGTCGTTCCATGATGAGTTTTGCCGCGCGATGCAGGTTGCGCGCGCGCGAGTAGTAACCGAGGCCGCTCCAATGCGCCAGCACGTCATCTTCGTCTGCCGCGGCGAGCGTGGCGATTTCGGGGAAGCGCGCGATGAATCGCTGGTAGTACGGGATGACGGTGGCGACTTGGGTTTGTTGCAGCATGACTTCGGATAGCCATACAGGGTAAGCATCCGCTCCC
>JAITMU010000116.1 GCA_031277195.1 Gallionellaceae bacterium
GTAGTAGTCCTGGGTTTTGTCGCGACCGCAGGCGCACAGCACACAGGTGAGCGCGACGATGAATAGGATTTTGTTCATTTTGTAGCTTCCTAAAAAGTATTTTCCATCCGTCATTCCCGCGTAGGTTTGGCGGGAATCCAGTGGCTCACCGCCCCGCAAAGCGGGGCTGAAATCAAGAAAAAAAAGACACTGGATTCCCGCCAAACCCACGCGGGAATGACGGCGTTGCATTAACGTACCACTTCTTTTAATTGGTCAAGAATCGCAGGATTTTCCAGCGTCGAAACATCCTGCGTAATCTCCTGTCCCTGCGCAATCGCGCGCAACAAGCGGCGCATGATTTTTCCCGAACGGGTCTTCGGCAGATTTTCGCCGAAGCGAATTTCATCCGGCTTGGCAATCGGCCCCAATTCCTTGCTGACCCACTCGCGCAGTTCGGCGATCAATTTTTTCGCCGCTTCCGCCTCCGCCGGACGCGCGCCTTTCAGCACCACGAACGCCACGATGGATTCGCCCTTGATGTCGTGCGGTCGTCCGACCACTGCGGCTTCGGCCACATGCGTGTGCGCCACCAGCGCCGATTCAATTTCCATCGTGCCGAGCCTGTGGCCGGAAACTTTCAGCACGTCGTCGATGCGACCCATGATCCAGAAATAGCCGTCCTCATCGCGGTGCGCTGAATCGCCCGCCAGATAGTAGCCATGCATCTCCGCAGGGAAATAGCCTTTCTGGAAACGCTCAGGGTTGCCCCAAATCGTGCGCAACTGCGACGGGAACGGTTTTTTGATCACCAAAAAACCACCGTGCTGATCGTGCACTTCTTCGCCCGCTTCGTTGACGATCGCGGCGTCGATGCCGGGCAGCGGCAGCGTGCAGGAGCCGGGTTTGGCCGGTATCGCGCCCGGCAGTGGCGAGATCATGTGCATGCCGGTTTCGGTCTGCCACCAGGTGTCAACGATGGGGCAGCGTTCTCCACCGACCACTTTGTAATACCAGATCCACGCTTCCGGATTGATCGGCTCGCCCACCGATCCCAGCAAGCGCAAACTGGACAGATCGTATTGCTTCGGCAGATCGCCACCCAGTTTGATCAGCGAGCGAATCGCCGTCGGCGCGGTGTAGAACGTCGTCACTTTGTGATCCTGGATCATCTTCCAGAAACGGCCTGCGTCCGGCCAGGTGGGCACGCCTTCAAACACCACTTCCGTCGCGCCCACCGCCAGCGGGCCGTAGGTAACATAAGTATGTCCGGTGACCCAGCCCACGTCGGCGGTGCACCAGAACACATCGGCAGGTTTGTAATCGAATACCCAGCGCATGCTCATGATCGCGCCCAGCAGATAGCCGCCGCTGGAGTGCTGCACGCCTTTGGGTTTGCCGGTGGAACCGGAGGTGTAAAGAATGAACAACGGATGCTCGGCGCTCACCCATTCCGGCTCGCACACGGCAGGCTGCCCTGCGATGGCGTCGTGCCACCAGATGTCCCGTCCGTCGTTCCACGGCGTCTCGCCGCTCGCGCGCTGATACACGATCACCGTATGCACGCTCTCGCAGTCGCCTGCCGCCAGCGACTCGTCCACCACCGGCTTCAGCGGCATCTCGCGGCCACCGCGATATTGCGCGTCGGCGGTAATCACCGCGCACGCCTGCGTGTCGATGATGCGCTCATGCAGGCTGCGCGCGGAAAATCCGCCGAACACCACCGAATGAATCGCGCCGATGCGCGCGCACGCCTGCATCGCCACCACCGCCTCAATGCTCATCGGCAGATAAATGATGACGCGATCGCCCTTGGCGATTTTTTTCGCCTTCAACGCATTGGCGAATTGGCAGACGCGGGCGTGCAACTCGCGGTAGGACACCTTCGTCACCGTGCCATCATCCGCCTCGAAAATCAGCGCGGTCTTGTCCCCCTGCGTGTCCAGATGGCGATCCAGACAATTCCAGGAAACATTCAGCTCCCCGTCTTCAAACCATTTGTAAAACGGCGCATTGGCGTCATCCAGCGTGCGCGTGAACGGCTTGCGCCAGGCAATGTTCTCGCGCGCCAGCCGCGCCCAAAAAGCCGCATGGTCGCGCTCGGCTTCGTCCACCAGCGCGCGATAAGCGTCCATGCCGGACACATTGGCTTGGCGGACAAAATCATCGGCGGGAGGAAAAACGCGTGTTTCGTGCAGGGTGGATTGAATATCGTCAGACATGGTTTTCCTCGGCAGAAATGTTCACACGGAGAGGCTTGGAAATGTAGTTTTTTTCGGAGAGAGCGTCAATGCACAGTTGCGTGAGGCGAATTGAACCACAATGATCGTAGGCTGGGTTGAGCCTCAGGCGAAACCCAGCAACCCATACCAATGCCGCGCCATGCTGGGTTTCGCCTGTGGCTCAACCCAGCCTACCGTTCTACGATGACGGTGCGCCGCGCCTCGTACAAACAAATCCCCGCGCTCACCGACACGTTCAAACTTTCCACCGTGCCGCGCATCGGGATGCTCACCAGTTGATCGCATGTTTCGCGCGTCAAGCGGCGCAAGCCTTCGCCTTCAGCGCCCAGCACGATGGCCAGCGCGCCGGTGTGGCGGAAATCGGTCAATGAAGTTTTGGCTTCGCCGTCAGCGCCGATCACCCAGATGTCGCGCTCTTTCAGTTCGCGCAGCGTGCGGGCAAGGTTGGTTACGGTGATGTACGGCACTGTCGCGCCGCTGGCGACTTTTTCCACGGTGGCGTTCAAGCCGACCGCGCGGTCTTTCGGCGCGATGACCGCATGAGCGCCAAACGCATCGGCGCAACGCAGACACGCGCCGAGGTTGTGCGGGTCTTGCACGCCGTCCAGCACCAGCAGCAACGCGGGTTCGGTCAGGGTGTCGAGCACGTCGTCCAGATGGATGACGCGGCGCGTGTTGTCCACGCGCGCCACGACGCCTTGATGATTGGGATGACCTGCCAGACCATCGAGACGCTTGCCGTCCACCGGCACGACGCGGACGCCGTTGGTTTCGGCGAGCTTGAGCAAATCGCGCACGCGCGGATCGCGGCGGGCGGTGTCCACATAGAGTTCCAGCACGCTGTCGGCTTGTTGGCGGATGCGTGCGGTGACAGCGTGGAAGCCACGAATGATACGGGTTTCAGACATGAGCGCGCGCTCCATCCACTCCAGCCATTCCCTCTCCCTCTGGGAGAGGGCTAGGGTGAGGGAACGCCGGCTCCATCACCTCGCACACTGATGAAATTTGTTGCTTTGTGGCGGTAAATTGCAAGCACGGCGGTTTTTTCATCTTTGCTCCCCTCACCCTAACCCTCTCCCCATAAATGGGGAGAGGGAATTATTTTGTGGTTTTTCTTCATTTGCGCGACTTCCCGCCAGTGCTTTTTTTCTTCCCGCTGGATTTCGGCGTCCCCCACACCCCCGCATCCAGATCAGTTGCCTCCTTCTTCGCAACCGGCTCATCCTCCAACTGGAAATCAATCTTCGTGCTTTCCATATCCACCCGCACCACTCTGACGCACACGCGGTCGCCGAGGCGGTAGCGTTTGCCGGTGCGTTCGCCTGTCATCTGGTGTCGGGTCGCGTCGAAGTGAAAATAATCCGCGCCCAGTTCGGAGACGTGGATCAATCCTTCGATATGCACGTCGTCCAGCGTCACGAACAAGCCAAAGCCGGTGACCGAGGACACGGTGCCGTTGAACACGCTGCCCAGATGGTCGCGCATGTAAAAACACTTCAGCCAGGCTTCCACGTCGCGCGTGGCTTCGTCGGCGCGGCGTTCGGTTTGCGAGCAATGCTCACCCAGCACATCCCATTTTTCATGCGGCTTGTACTGCTTGCCTGTCAGCACCGCCTTGATCGCGCGATGCACCAGCAAATCGGGATAGCGGCGAATCGGCGAGGTGAAATGCGTATAGGCTTCGTAGCCCAGACCGAAATGCCCTTCGTTGTCCGGTGCGTAACGCGCCTGACGCAGCGAGCGCAGCATCACGGTTTGCAACAAGGCCGCATCGGGGCGGCCTTTGACCTGTTTCAGCAGCTTGGCGTAATCCCCCGCTTCCGGCACATCGCCGCCGCCGAGTTGCAGGCCGAATTCCTTGAAAAATTCGCGCACGGCTTCGAGTTTTTCCGGCGTGGGACCTTCGTGCACGCGGTAAAGCACGGGCTGTTTGTGGTCGCGCAAAAAAGTCGCCGCGCAGACGTTGGCGGCCAGCATGCATTCCTCGATCAGCTTGTGCGCGTCGTTGCGAACCACCGGCACGATGCGGTCAATCTTGCCGTCCTCGTTGAAGATCATCTGCGTTTCTATCGTCTCGAAATCAATCGCGCCGCGCTTTTCCCGCGCGGTCAGCAAGACGCTGAACAAGGCGTGCAGATTTTGTATGTGCGGCAACACGGCGGCGTATTGCCTGGCCTCCGCGCCATCCGGCTGTTCCAGCATCGCCGCGACCTGGGTGTAGGTCAGGCGCGCATGTGAACGCATCACCGAAGGATAGAAACGGTATTTTTTGATTTCGCCTTTCGTGCTGATCTGCATGTCGCACACCATGCACAAACGCTCGACATCGGGATTCAGCGAGCACAGGCCGTTGGACAATTCCTCCGGCAACATCGGAATCACGCGGCGCGGGAAGTACACCGAGTTGCCGCGATTCAATGCCTCCTTGTCCAGCGCGTCGCCGGGTTTAACGTAGGAACTGACATCAGCAATCGCCACCACCAGACGGAATCCCGAACGCGATTTCTCGCAATACACTGCATCGTCGAAATCGCGCGCCGTTTCGCCGTCTATCGTCACCAGCGGCAGCGCGCGCACATCCTCGCGTCCGGCGTAATCCTTGGCAGCAACCTTGACGGGAAAATGTTTGGCCTGACGCTCGGCCTCTTTCGGAAACTCGTGCGGCAGATCGTGCTTGCGCAGCGCGATTTCGATTTCCATGCCGGGATCGGCGTAGTTGCCCAACACCTGCACGATGCGGCCAATCGGCTGGGCGTGCTTGCTCGGCTGCCGCATCATTTCCAGAATCACCACCTGCCCCGCCTTCGCCCCGCCCGCTTCGCCCGGCGCAACCAGAATGTCCTGACTGATGCGGCGATTTTCCGCCACCACAAACTGAATGCCGTGTTCCTCGTACAAACGCCCGACGATGCGCTGGTTGGCGGATTCCAGCACTTCCACGACTTTGGCCTCGCGCCGCCCGCGCCTGTCCATGCCCGCGACGCGCACCATCACGGTGTCGCCGTGCAAGACCTTGTGCATTTCCTTCGCCGACAGCGTTAAATCCGCGCTGCCATCATCGGGAATCAGAAAACCGAAACCGTCCGGATGTCCCTGCACCTTGCCCTTGATGAGATCGAGCTTGTCCATCTGGCAGATCGCGCCCTTGCGGTTGCGCATGATCTGCCCGTCGCGCTCCATCGCGCGCAGGCGGCGGCTGAACAACTCCCGCTCCTGCGGCTGAATCTGCAGCAATTCGCACAAAGCATCTTCGTCCAGCGGCACGCCCTGCTCCGCCAGCAACTGCAACACATATTCGCGGCTGGGCAAGGGATGGTCATATTGCTCGCGCTCCCGTTCCAGAAACGGATCGAGTTCGCGAATGCTTTTTTTCTTGTTTTTCATTGACACAACATCTTTCAACGATTAAATTACGCGCCCTCAAGCAAAGCCCAGATGGCGGAATTGGTAGACGCACCAGGTTCAGGTCCTGGCGGTGGCAACACTGTGGAGGTTCGAGTCCTCTTCTGGGCACCAGTTGAAGCACAAAACCACATGATTTCATGTGGTTTTTTTATTTTCAGCGGGGTGTTTTCCGATGCCTGATAACGAACCAAGGGCGGCATCATAACACGGCGGCTATCCCGTCATTCCAGCGCAAGCGGGAATGACGGAAATCAAAGAGTTGTTTCAGCCGGTTGCCCCTTCTCCCACGAGGCGGGAAGGAGAAGGCTCGCGATACCACCACAGATACAAAACCGTCACCCACAGCCAGCACAACCCCAGCGTCCACACATCGTGCGACAAAAAGTGCGCGCCGCGCAGTTGCTGGCTCAGGCCGAAAATCACGCCCAGCGCGATAACACCGCCCAGCGCCCACCAACGCCAGCGCGGCGCGCAGCGCAGACACCAGTAATACAGCCCAAACCAAGCATAGGCGGCGCTGGCGTGTCCGGCGGGGAAGCAAATGCCCGGACGGACACCGGCGGGAAGCGGCGCGAACAATTCGATATAAATCCGGTCACCGCCGTAGCGCACGAGATCCCAGGGGCAGTTCACATGCGTATGATGTTTCAGGAAATTGATCAGCACGCCAGCGCCCAGCGTGGCGCAGGCGAGATACCAGAGTCCGTTGCGCCGAGGACGCCAGCGCGGGACGAATTGCGCCAGCAACAGCGCAGCCAACAGCAACAATGCGGCCATGCCGGTTAGCGCGCGTCCGCCGCGATGAACTACCTCCTCCGTCAACCAGGCATCGCGCCAGCGCCATGCGCCGCCTTCCCAGTGGTAGAAATGATCCGCCAGCCAAAGGTCAAATGAGCTGAATTCCAGCGCCAGAACACAGCTGACAAAAATCAACAGGGGACGCCACAAATGATGGCGAAGAAAGGTGTCAGAATGTGGCTGCGGAATCATGGAAAGGATGATAAGTGCATCGGCTTAATTATTTTTTAACACCGACGCCAGATTAAACCTTTTTTAAGCAAGTCGCCATATAATGCCACGCATTCGCCCATTCCCGCGCCTCATCATGCAGTTTCTTCGCCAGTTAGTTTCGCCGACGCTCAGTGTTACGCGCCTGATTCTGATCAGCGCCTTCTTTTTCACCGTTTTTTACAACCTCGCTTTCTTCCGCAACAGCCACGAAATCTACGGCGTTTCGCCGGGCGGTTGGGCGTTTCTGGGTTCGCTGGCGGTGTTCCTGTTCGCGGTGACGGCGCTGCTGCTGAGTCTGCTGTGCTTCCGCTACACAACCAAACCCGTGCTGATTTTTCTGGCGCTCGGCGCGGCAGCCGCCAACTATTTCATGTACCGCTTCAACATCGTGGTGGACACCACCATGCTCACCAACATGGCAAAGACGGACACGCGGGAAGTGGCCGATCTGATGAGCGTCGGCTTTGTCGTGCAGTTTTTGTTGCTGGGCGTGCTGCCCGCCATTCTGATTCTGCGTACCAACATCCAATGGCAGAGAACCGGCATTGAAATCAAGTCGCGCCTGAAGCTGATCGGCGGCGCGTTGCTGTTGATGGTGTTGTGTTTGGCACCTTTCACCAGTTACTACACGAGCTTCGCCCGCGAACACAAATTGCTGCGCTACTACGCCAACCCTGTCACCTTTGTCTATTCCGGTATCAAATTTCTGAAAGGAACCGTGGCCGAGCCGTCCGGCCCGCGTCAGGCGCTGGGCAGGGACGCGCGCATTCCGGCAGAAGACGTGGATCGAGAATTGATCATACTGGTGGTGGGCGAAGCCGCCCGCGCCGACCATTTTTCGCTGAACGGGTACGCGCGCGACACCAATCCCCTGCTCGCCCGCGAGAATGTCATCAGCTATAGCGATGTCACGTCCTGCGGCACTGCGACCGCCTATTCCGTGCCTTGCATGTTTTCCCTGATCCCGCGCGAAAATTTCGACCTCGACACGGCAAAACGTCGGGAAAACGTGCTGGACGTGCTCACCCATGCTGGCGTGCAGGTGTTGTGGCGCGACAATAATTCGGATTCAAAAGGCGTGGCGGCGGGCGTCACTTTCGAGGATTTCCGCGATCCGAAACTCAATCCAGTGTGCGATGTGGAATGCCGTGACATCGGCATGTTGAGCGGGCTGGACGACTACATCGCCGCCCATCCCACCGGCGACATCGTGATCGTGCTGCACCAGATGGGCAATCACGGCCCGGCCTACTACAAACGCTATCCCAAGGAATTTGAGGTGTTCACCCCCGCCTGCCAGTCCGCCGAGTTGGCCAACTGCACAGATGCGGAAATCATCAACGCCTACGACAACGCGCTGCGCTACACCGATTATTTTCTCGCCGAGGTGATTGCATTCCTGCGCCGCCACGACGACCGCTTTGAAACGGCGATGCTCTACATGGCCGATCACGGCGAATCACTCGGAGAAAACGGCATCTATCTGCACGGTTTGCCCTGGCTCATGGCGCCCAAGGCGCAGAAAAATCCGGGCGGGATCTTCTGGTTTGGCGAGCGGT
>JAITMU010000087.1 GCA_031277195.1 Gallionellaceae bacterium
ATTGTTTAAAAGTATATAATAATGCCGACAAATATTCATGCAATAATTATTTTGGGAGAAACGGCGGAAGCACGCCCCCGCCCTACGTTGATGGATGTGGTTTGCGTTTTCAAATCAATGTCAACGAGATTATGTAACAATAATGACAATATTCAAGGACGAAAAATATGGCGACACTCGATTTACAAGAACAGGCACAAGTTGACGCGCTCAAGGCTTGGTGGCGGGCGAATGGCAAGTTCGTGATTCTGGGCATTGTGCTGGCGCTGGCCGTCGTTGCGGGGATGCAATACTGGAAAGCGCACAAGGCGGATCAGATGAGCGCAGCCGCAACGCTGTTTGAAAAACTGAGCACACAGGCGGCGAGCGGCGACATCAACGGCGCGGGCGCGACGGCGACGATGCTGATCAACGAATATGGCGCAAGCGCGTATGCGCCGCGCGCGGCGATGCTGGCGGCGCAGGCGGACATTCAAATGGGCGATCCCGCGCGCGCCAAATCGCGCCTGCAATGGGCGATCAACAACGCGACGGATGACAGTCTGAAAAGTCTGGCGCGGCTGAATCTGGCTGCGCTGCTGCTGGATACGCAGGATTACGCCGGTGCGATGGCGCAACTCAATGCCGAGCATCCGGCATCGTTCAATAATTTGTTCAGCGATCTCAGAGGCGATGTGTTGAGCGCGCAAGGCAAGACGGAAGAAGCGCGCGCCGCGTACCAACAGGCTTACGATCAGATGGAGCAGGGCGTGCCCTATCGCAACCTGATCCAGATGAAACTGGACATGATAGGAGTGGCGAAATGAAACCGGCGCGTTTGGCGTCACTGCTGCTGATTGCGGCTGCACTCGCGGGGTGCTCCACGATTTCGTCCACCGTTTCCTCCACCGTCTCCACCGTGAAAGGCTGGTTTGGCGTCGAGACGGTCAAAACGCAAGAGCCATCGAGGCTGACCGATTTCAGTTCCAGCGCCCGATTTGAAGTGCAGTGGCGCTTCGGCGCAGGCAGCGCAAAAGATGCCGTGTTGACGCCCGCGATCACGTCCGATGCCGTTTATGCGGCGAGCAGAAGCGGTCGCGTGTATCGCATTGAGCGATCGAGCGGAAGGTCTGTCTGGGGCGCGGACAGCGGCTTTGTCATCTCCGGCGGCGTGGGAGCGGGCGATGGCTTGGTGCTGGTCGGCGGCAGTCGCGGCGAAGTGGCGGCGTTTGACGAAAGCGGCGCGCAGGTCTGGACGACCAAGGTCAGCAGCGAAGTGCAGGGTGCGCCGCGAATCTCGAACGGCATCGTCGTTGTGCGCAGCGGCGACGGACGCATTGTCGGCCTGAACGCTGCGAATGGCAGTCGCCAGTGGGCGTATGACCATACCACGCCAGCGTTGATTGTTCGCAGTCACGCCGGCGTTGTGATTGAAGGCGGCGCGGTCTATGCGGGTTTCGCGGGCGGCAAACTGGTGACGCTGCGTCTGGGCGACGGCGCGACTTATTGGGAAGCCACCGTTTCGCAGCCGCGCGGCAACACCGAACTGGAACGCATCAGCGACATCACCAGCGATCCGGTGGTGGGCAACGGCACGGCTTGCGCGGTATCGTTTCAGGGCAAGGCGGCCTGCTTTGACATCGCGCAGGGCAATCCGCTGTGGAGCCGTGAAATTTCCAGCGACAAAGGAATGGCAGGCAGCGAGAGTTCCATTTATCTGACCGATGCGGATGGCAGCGTGTCCGGCCTCGACCGGAATCGCGGCAGTTCGCTGTGGAAGAACGACAGCCTGCTCTATCGTCATGTCAGCGCGCCGGGCGTGATCGGCAACTATGCCGTGGTCGGCGATTACGATGGTTATCTGCACGCCTTGGGCGGCGACGACGGCGGATTTGCGGCGCGCATCAAGCTGGACAGCGCCATCGTGGCCGCGCCGCAGGGTGATGGCGATACGTTGTTCGTGCAGACGGTGGGTGGAGATGTGTATGCGCTGTCTTTGCGTTGACCTGGCCGAGCCGCGCTCCCCAATCCTCAAATGCTCCCCACCCTGGTACTCGTAGGCCGTCCCAACGTCGGCAAATCCACGCTGTTCAATCGCCTCACGCGCAGCCGTGACGCGCTGGTGGCTGATCTGCCTGGCCTCACCCGCGACCGTCACTATGGACGCGGGCGCGTCGGCGACAAACCCTTTCTGGTGGTGGATACCGGCGGTCTGGAGCCGGTGGTCAAGGACGGCATCCTGCACGAAATGGCGAAGCAAACGCGGCAGGCGGTGGACGAGGCGGACGTGGTGCTGTTTCTCGTCGATGGTCGTCAGGGCGTGACGCCGCAGGATCAGATCATCGCCAATGAATTGCGCAAAACCGGACGACCGCTGCTGCTGCTGGTCAACAAGACCGAAGGTATGCAGCGCGCGCGCGTCACCGCCGAATTTTACGAGCTGGGGCTGGGCGACCCGTTGCCGGTGTCTTCCGCTCACGGCGAAAACGTGGAGGAAATGATCGAACTGGCGCTGGAAAATTTTCCGCTGCCGGAGGAGGGCGCAGAGGATGCCGTTGATCATCCGAAAATCGCCATCGTCGGTCGCCCCAACGTCGGCAAATCCACACTGGTCAACGCCATACTCGGCGAGGAGCGCGTCATCGCTTTCGATCAGCCCGGCACCACGCGCGATTCCATCTACATCGACTTTGAGCGCGCCGGTCGTCACTACACCATCATCGACACGGCAGGCGTGCGGCGGCGCGGCAAGGTTGATGAAGCCATCGAGAAATTTTCCGTCATCAAAACGCTGCAAGCGGTGGAAGACGCCAACGTCGTGGTGCTGGTGGTGGACGCGCGCGACCAGATCACCGAACAGGACGCGCACATCGCCGATTTCGTGCTGCAAGCCGGACGCGCGCTGGTGCTGGCAGTCAACAAATGGGACGGCCTCGACACCTACAAACGCGACACCGCCAAGCGCGAGATCGAGCGCAAGCTGTATTTTCTGAGCTTCGCCAAACAGCATTTCATCTCCGCGCTGAAAGGCAGCGGCGTCGCCAGCGTGCTGAAATCGGTGAACGAAGCCTACGCCGCCGCAATGGCCAAAATGCCCACGCCCAAACTCACGCGCGTGCTGGAAGCCGCCATCGAAAAACAGCAACCGCCGCGCGGACGCTTCCGCCCGAAAATGCGCTACGCCCATCAAGGCGGCAGCAATCCGCCGCTGATCGTGATTCACGGCACCGGCTTGGATAATGTGCCGGACAGCTACAAGCGTTATCTGGAACGGGTGTTTTGCGAAGCCTTCGATTTGCAAGGCACACCGTTGCGTATCGAATTCAGAACGGGTAAAAATCCGTTTGAAGGCAAAAAGCGCGAATTGACGGAGAGCGAACAACGAACGGCGAGAAGGGCGCGGATACGGGGGCGGAAGTTGTACGGCTAGTTTCACAACAGGGCGGGATGTATCCCACCGCTGTGATTCCCGTCATTCCAGCGCAAGCTGGAATCCAGCGTGTCTATAAAAATGCTCCGGCGTAGCCGGACAACAAGGTGTTGACCGCTGCGCGGATTATGATTTCCACT
>JAITMU010000148.1 GCA_031277195.1 Gallionellaceae bacterium
AACGCGCCGAGCGTGATGAACCACACAAACATCACCGGCCCGAACAGTTTGCCGATGGCGCTGGTGCCTCGGCGCTGGATCAGGAACAGGCCGGTCAGCACGCCGATGGTGATTGGCACGGTGAGATGTTCAAACGCGGGCGTGGCGATGCTGAGACCTTCGACGGCGGACAGCACGGCGATGGCGGGCGCGATGACGGCATCGCCATAAAACAGCGCGGCGGCGAAGATACCGGCGGCGGCGATCCACGGCATCCAGCGTTTGGCGTTGCCCGCAGTGCGGTGCGCCAGCGCAGTCAGCGCCAGCACGCCGCCTTCGCCGTCGTTGCCGAAGCGCAGCATCACCGAGATGTACTTGATCGAAACGATCAGCGTCATCGCCCAGAACAGCGCGGACAGCGCCGCGAAAACATTGCCCTGGGTTGGGTCCAGCGCGTGCGAGCCACTGAAGGCTTCCTTGAATGCGTAAAGCGGACTGGTGCCGAGGTCGCCGTAAACCACACCAAGCGCAGCCAGCGTCAGCGCGGAGGTGGCAACGGGCTTGTCGGTTTTGTCAGTCACTGACGATGGGGATGGACTTGAAGGCGGACGCGGAAGCCGCAGGTCGTTTGGCGGCGTCGGCCAGCGTGTATTGATCAAGCGTGTCGAGGAAGGCGCGGCGCGCGATGAACAGCGCCGGTTTCAGACTGCAGGTGTTGGTGATGACGCATTTGTCGTCAACGGGGTTGAAGCATTCGAGCAAATCAAAATCCGGCTCCGTCGAGCGCACCACGTCGCCGATCACGATGCTCTCCGGCGTGCGCGCCAGCCGCATGCCGCCGTGTTTGCCGCGCAGGGTCTGGATATAACCATTGAGTCCAAGGTTGTGCACCACCTTGACCAGATGGTTGCGCGAAATCTTGTAGAAATCGGCCAGCTCGGTGATGGTGGCGCTTTCCCCGTTCTTGTGGGCAAGGTAGAGCAGCACGCGCAGCGAGTAATCAGTGTATTGGGTGAGGCGCATGTTCGGGCGATGTGCGGGTGTGTTTTCCTTGACAGCTAACCGTGCGGCCAATAATATGTATACAGGATATATTATACGACCGTGAAGTTGACAGAGTATACGTCCTGAAAAGCGATCACGCAATTATATGCTTGATAATTCTGTAGAAAAATAATGGAAAGGAAACGTGAAATGAGCTTGTACGATCAACTGGGCGGCGAAGCCGCCGTCAACGCAGCCGTCGATATTTTCTACCGCAAGGTACTGCAGGATGACCGCATCAGCCGGTTCTTCGATGGCGTGGACATGGCCAAGCAAGCCGCCAAGCAAAAGGCGTTTCTGACGATGGCCTTCGGCGGTCCGAACAACTACACCGGCGAGGACATGCGCCGTGGTCACGCGCATCTGGTCGCGCAAGGTCTGAACGACTCGCACTTCGATGCCGTGGTGGAAAACCTGGCAGCCACGCTGAAGGAACTGGGCGTGTCGGATGAGCTGATCGGCCAGGTTGCCGCCGTTGCGGAAACCACGCGTAACGACGTGCTGGGCAAGTAAGCGCAGATGCCGAAAGTCATCTACGGCGGACAGGCGCTCGAGCGCGAAGAAGATCAATCCGTGCTTGATTGCCTGCTCGCCGCAGGTGTCGATGCGCCTTACTCCTGCCGCTCCGGCACATGCCAGACCTGCATGATGCGTGCAGTGTCCGGCGAGGTGCCGGAACGCGCGCAGGCTGGATTGAAGGACGTTTACGCCGCACAAAATTATTTTCTGCCTTGCGTCTGCTATCCCGAAGGTGATCTCGAAATCACCGATCCGGGCGACGTGGGCAAACTGCCAGCAGAAGTCACCTCCGTCGAATCGCTCGGCGGCGGCGACATCCTCGGCATCCGGCTCAAGCCGCTGACGCCGCTCGATTACCGCGCCGGACAATTCATCCGCTTTTTCAAGGACGAACACCTCGCCCGCAATTACTCGCTGGCGAGCGTGCCCGCGCTCGACGATGAACTCAGTTTGCACGTGCGCAAAGTGCCCGGCGGCCTGATGACCGGCTGGCTGTTCGACCACCTGAAAACCGGCGATACCGTCACGATCACCGAAGCCGCTGGCGATTGTCTCTATGTGTCGGGCAAACCGGAGCAAAACTTGTTGCTGATCGGCACCGGCACCGGCCTCGCGCCCTTGTACGGCATCATCCGCGACGCGCTGTACAACAGTCATCGCGGCGAAATTCGCCTGTATCACGGCAGCGTCACGCCGGAAGGGCTGTATCTGGACGCGGCGCTGCGCGAACTCGCGCAGCAGCATCCGAACTTTCACTACATTCCCTGCGTGTCAGGCGACAATGTTCCCGCCAACGCCCGCAGCGGCATGGTGCTGGACGGCGTGTTTGCCGATCTTCCCAAACTCAACGGCTGGCGCGTGTTTCTGTGCGGTCATCCAGAGATGGTGAAATCCGGCACGCGCAAAGCCTTCTTCGCAGGCGCGTCGATGAACGAGATTCATGCGGATGCGTTTACTTGATGAGTCCCCTCACCCTAACCCGACCCCTCGCTTCGCTCTCCCCATAAATGGGGAGAGGGGATTGACCGAATGTCCCCTCTCCCCGCTTGCGGGGAGAGCGAAGCGAGGGGTCGGGTTAGGGTGAGGGGAAAGTTTATGACCGACACCAAACCCCGCCTCGACAAATGGCTCTGGGCGGCGCGCTTTTTCAAAACGCGCGCACTCGCCGTCGAAGCGATCGAGAGCGGCAAAGTGCAAGTCAACGACGTGCGCGTCATCAAACCGGCCAAGACCCTGGCGATTGCCGACACGCTCATCATTCGCCTCGGCCCCTATCATCACGAAGTGGAAGTGCTGGGCTGGTCAAACCGGCGCGGTCCTGCCAGCGAAGCGCAAAAACTGTATCGGGAAACGGACGCGAGCAAGGCCAAGCGTGAAGCGCTGGCGCTGGAATTAAAGGCGCAAGCAGGCAGCGTCGTCGCCGCCAAAGGCCGCCCCACCAAAAAAGACCGGCGCGAGATTGAGCGATTCAAGAGCGGGGCGTGGTAGGGCGGGGCTTGCCCCGCGCGGTGTGCGCCCCTGCTTCGTCATTCCAGCGAAAGCTGGAATCCAGCAAAAATATACACTCCGCGTAGCGGACAAAACCGTGTTGTCCGGCTACGCCGGAATGGTTTGATAAATGCGCTGGATTCCAGCGTTCGCGGGAATGACGGGGTGGGAAATGCGTAGGCTGGGATTTCATCCCAGCCTACCAGTCGATTTTCAATCTTTTCGCCGCGCGTATCGCTTTGTCCTTGGCATCGTCGATATTTTCCCCGCGCGCCAATGTCACCGCCATGCGCCGTCGTCCGCGCACTTCGGGTTTCCCGAAAATGCGTAGCTGCGTGTCGGGTTCGGCGAGGGCGTCGGCGACGCCGAGATAGCGCGGCGCGTCGCCGTTGCCTTCCGCCAGCACGGCGCACGATGCCGACGCGCCCAGTTGACGAATGGCCGGTATCGGCAAGCCGAGGATGGCGCGCGCGTGCAACGCAAATTCGGACAGGTCTTGCGAGATCAGCGTCACCAAACCGGTGTCGTGCGGGCGCGGACTGACTTCGGAGAAGATTACCGCGTCGCCTTTGATGAAAAATTCCACGCCGAACACGCCCCAGCCGCCCAGCGCATCGGTGAGTGTCGCGGCTTGCCGACGCGCTTCGGTCAGCGCGATTTCACTCATGGGCTGCGGCTGCCAGGATTCGCGATAGTCGCCGTCCTCCTGTCGATGACCGATGGGCTCGCAGAAACTCACGCCGTCCTTGTGGCGCACGGTCAGGAGCGTGATCTCCATGTCGAAATCCACGAAACCTTCGACGATGATTCTGCCCTTGCCGGTGCGCCCGCCGGATTGCGCGTAATCCCAGGCGTGTTGCATCTCGCCTTCGTTGTGAATCACGCTTTGTCCTTTGCCCGATGAACTCATCACCGGCTTGATGACGCACGGCAAGCCGATCTCCGCCACGGCCTGCCGATATTCCGCTTCAGTGTCGCAGAAGCGATAGCGCGAGGTGGGCAGTTGCAATTCCTCGGCGGCGAGCCGACGGATGCCTTCGCGGTTCATGGTGAGCCAGGCGGCGCGCGCCGTTGGAATGATGCGCAGCCCTTGCTGTTCCAGTTCAATCAGCGTCGGCGTGTGTATCGCTTCGATTTCCGGCACCACCAGATCGGGTTTTTCCTGTTCCAGCAAAGCGCGCAAAGCGTTGCCGTCCAGCATGTCGATCACATGGCTGCGATGCGCGACCTGCATCGCGGGCGCGTGCGGATAGCGATCAACGGCGATGACTTCGACCGCGTAACGCTGCAATTCAATGGCGACCTCCTTGCCCAGCTCGCCCGCGCCGAGCAGGAGCACGCGCAGGGCGTGGGGGGAATGAGGGGTGCCGAATGGTTTCATGGGAATGTCTCTGTCAAGTTGATGTTGGAATTTTATTGGGTTGTTTGAAGCCCCTCACCCTAACCCTCTCCCCGCAAGC
>JAITMU010000165.1 GCA_031277195.1 Gallionellaceae bacterium
GAAACCCAGCATTGTGCCTCGTGATGCGTTGCTGGGTTTCCCCCCGATCAAAAGCGTTTCGGGGGTCAACCCAGCCTACAATTCTCTCCCCAACCTACAATTCCCTCCGTCATTCACGCGTGACTTTGACGGGGGTGGGCGGAGAGCGGGGGAGTGAGAGTAAAATCCCCCCGTCAACGCCACCTTGTGATTCGCCCATGTTCATGAATGCACCCGCCGCTCAACGTCCCCTGATTCCCGCTCACACCCTGCGCGCGATCACCGCCATCAGCGCCGCCGCCTTGTTTGCTTTCGGCGTCATCTGCTGGATGGCTGCCAACTGGGATGTGTTTCATCGCTTGACCAAGCTCAGTCTGGTCGGCGCTTTGCTCTTGCTTGCCGCCATCACGTCGATTCTGGTTCCGCGTGCGCGCACGCCTGCGCTGCTGCTCGCGCTGGCGGCGGTGGGTGCGTTGCTGGCGTTGATCGGGCAGATTTATCCGAGTGGCGCTGACGCCTGGGAGCTGTTCGCCTACTGGACATTGTTCGGCCTGCCGTTCGCGCTGGCGGCGCGGCACGACGCGGTTTGGGTGTTGTGGGTGATTGTCGCCAGCGTTGCAATCGGATTGTGGCGTGAACAAACCAACGTGCTCATGTTCGCGGAGTACATTGATGTCGTGGCGTCAGATTCGCTTGAGTCTGGCTTGAACTGGCGGGAGACGATCTGGACTTCATGCGCGTTGGCGATTGCGCTCGCGTGCGTTTTTGCGCCGATTGCGCCCTTGCGCGCGCTCACCGGAGCGGCCAGTTGGGCGTTTCGTCTTGCCAGTCTCGGCGCAGTTTTTCTCGTCACCTATACCGGTTTGGAGCACATGTTCACCATGGACTTTAATGGTTTTCCATTTGTGTCCATGCTGGTGTTGCTTGTGGCGGCAGTCGCGCTGTTGCGTTTGCGTCCGTTGGAACTCGGCGTATTGTCGCTGGTGTTCGCCGGTCTTGATGCGCTGTTGATTGGCTGGATATTCAGGATGTTCGGCGCATCCCGGATAGACGACACCGGTACCATTCTTTTTGCCAGCCTGCTCACCGCTGCCATCGTCATCATCAGCGTCATGTTGTTGCGCAAGATTCATGCGCGTGCCACGCCTGCGCGAGATGCGGCGCACAAGAGCGAATTTTCCTGGCCGCTTGCTGCCTTGTCCGGATTTGGCGCGTTGCTTGCCGCCATGCCGCTTTTGCTGCTTCTTGCGAGCATCTTCGGCGGGATGCTCGAACGACCCGCCAACGCAGCCATCATCGGCGCGTTGATTTTCAGCGGCGCGATTTTCTCGTTGCGCAACAGCGTCTCGTTCGGCTTTCGCCAGATGTTGGGTTTCATCATGTCCGTCGTCGGTTTTTTGCTGATCGGCTATGCCGCGTTTGACGCGATGGAGTTCGACGGTGGATTCATTCTGGCCGCTGTGATTGCCCTGGCGGCCTGGTTCACAACGGTGCGCTGGGTGCGCGGCCTGTTTGGTTTCGCTGCGCTGGTGATGCTGATTGTGTCCGTTTACGCGCATGGTGAATTTCTCTGGGACGCGGACGCAGCGCTCAATATGCCCGCCGTAATATCGCTGATCGTGGCAGCGGGCGCGGTGGCGCTGCTTGCGTCGCGCACGGGCGCGTTCGGACAAATGCGGGCGTTTTTCTTTGGCTGGAATGTCGCCGGTCTTGTGGTGTTGGCGCAGGTTGCGGGGCGTCCTTTTCTCGTCGGCGGCGGTTCTCTGCTTGAGGAGCTTGCGCCATCAAGCATGGCGTGGGGTGGGAATTGGGCGTTCGCTGTTTCAATCGCCCTCAGCCTCGCCGGTATCGGCTTCCTGTTTTGGCGTCGCCCCGATTTGCGCACGCCGCTTGGTTTCACCGTCGCTGCCTGCATGGTGGCGCTGGCATTTCGTTCACCGGCGCTGGGCGCGGCCATCGTCATCTTTGCCGCAGCCCTGGTGACGGAATCGCGCAGTCTCGCCATCGCTGCCGCATTGGCCGTCGCTTGGATCATCAGCGCGTTTTATTACGACCTCGCCTGGACGCTGGTGCAAAAAGGCTATGTGTTGATGGGATTGGGCGGGGTGTTGGGGCTGGTGATTTTCCTGACCCGGACGCGCGGCGGCGCGCCGCTCATCGCGCCCCGATTCGCCAGCATCGCAACGGCGCTCATCGCGCTGGGCGCGACGGCCACGCTGGGAACGGCAGGCGCCATCGTGCAGGGCGCAGAGCAGGTGTTGCGCGATGGCCGCGTGATTTATCTGCCGCTGCGTCCGGTCGATCCGCGTTCGTTGATGCAGGGCGATTACATGGCGCTGGCGTTCGACACGGGCGATCTGCCGCCGCCCGACATGCGGTTCGATCACGCGCTCGCGCTTGCCGAACTGGACGAGCGATCCGTGGCGACGTTGCGGGAGTTGGTTGCCGAAAACGCGCAAGCGGCGCAAAACCAGATTGTGCTGAAGCTGCGCGTCAAGTCGGGAGACTGGTTCGCCGGTTCGGATGCGTTCTTTTTTGCAGAAGGCACGGGCGAAGATTACGAGGATGCAAAATTCGGCCAGTTTCGCGTTGGCAATGACGGGCGGATGTTGCTGGTCGGCTTGGCCGATCAGGATTTGCAGAGCTTGCCGAACCCGCAGAAAAAAACGGACGCGCCGCCGTCGGGTGAGGAATGAGGATTCAGTTCTTGCCGTCGCGGTTCGGGCATTGAGGCCGGTTGCAGTCCGCGTAGATGTACAGCGAATGATCGTGAACCGTGAAGCCGCGGTCCGCCGCGGCTTTTTTCTGGCGCGCTTCGATGCCGGGGTCGAAAAACTCCTCGACATGCCCGCACTGCATGCAAACGATGTGGTCGTGATGGCTGCCGCTGTTCAGTTCAAACACCGCCTTGCCGCTTTCAAAATGGTGGCGGATCAGCAGCCCCGCCTGCTCGAATTGGGTTAACACGCGATAAACCGTCGCCAGCCCCACATCGTCGCCGCTGGTCAACAACTGCCTGTAAACATCCTCCGCGCTCAAGTGGCGCTCCTTGCTATGTTCAAATAAATTCAATACCTTGAGGCGCGGCAGCGTGGATTTCAGACCGGCGTTTTTCAGATGTTCGCGGTCGCTCATTGCGGGGGATTCCTTGTGTAAGTCGGCCTATCATGCCAGAAGCGGCGTGCAATGAGAATAGTTGTCATTTCCTTGTTAGGGGTAGGGCGGAGCTTGCCCCGCGCTGTGCGGTCATTGAGATTCAGACCGCGCGGGGCAAGCCCCGCCCTACGCCTCCCCCAAAAAAACACTTGCTTTTCAATCTCATCCCACTATAATGCGCCCCGCGCTGCGGTATCACGCAGCCTTGTTCATCGTTTCCTGACCTCTCCGCGTTTCCCTTTCCATTCTGGATGCGCCTCTGGATGTACCCCGGTTAGCGACGATGTTGTTTGCGCCGGTGGGATTTCATTCATCCGATCCCCGCTGAATTTTGTGCGTAGCCTTGCGGCTCGCTTGCGCTTGACCTTTACTTGAAAGAAACAGCATGTCCATTGAAAATGCAGCCCCCGAAACGACGTCCGCTTTTGCGTCGCTGAACCTCAACCCGTCGCTTTTGAAAGCGGTGGAATCGTCCGGCTACACCACGCCCACGCCGATTCAGGAACAAGCCATTCCCGAAATCCTGGCCGGTCACGACCTCATGGCGTCGGCGCAAACCGGCACCGGCAAGACCGCCGCCTTCATTCTGCCCGCGCTGCATCGCATCGCGCTGCCGCCCGCCGTGCGCAGCAAAGGCCCGCGCGTGCTGGTGCTGACGCCGACGCGCGAATTGGCGCAGCAGGTTTCCGACGCCGCCGCGAAATACGGCAAGAACATGCGCCTGAAAGTTGTCAGCATCCTCGGCGGCATGCCGTATCCGCTGCAAAACAAATTGCTGGCAGCGCCCGTGGACATTCTGGTGGCGACGCCGGGTCGTCTGATCGACCACATCGAGCGCGGCCGCGTCGATTTTTCGCGTCTGGAAATGCTGGTGCTGGACGAAGCGGATCGCATGCTGGACATGGGTTTCATCGACGACGTGGAGCGCATCGCCGCCGCCACGCCTGCCACGCGCCAAACGCTGCTGTTCTCCGCCACGCTTGACGGCGTGATCGGCGGTCTGGCGCAACGTCTGCTGAAAACGCCCAAGCGCATCAGCATCGCCGCCGCCAAAGCGCGTCACGAAAACATCGAACAGCGTTTGATGTACGTGGACGACATGGCGCATAAAAATCGCCTGCTGGATCATCTGCTGCGCGATGTCGATTTGAATCAGGCCGTGGTGTTCACCGCCACCAAGCGCGATGCCGACATGCTGGCCGATGATCTCGCCGCGCAAGGCCACGCTGCCGCCGCGTTGCACGGCGACATGAGCCAGCGCGACCGCAATCGCACGCTGAACAACCTGCGTCGCGGCAACGTGCGCGTGCTGGTCGCCACCGACGTCGCCGCGCGCGGCATCGACGTGGCGGGCATCTCGCACGTCATCAACTTCGACCTGCCCAAGTTCGCCGAGGATTACGTTCACCGCATCGGCCGTACCGGACGCGGCGGCGCATCCGGCATCGCCGTGTCGTTCGCTTCCAACCGCGACGCGCTGCACCTGAAACGCATAGAACGCTACACCGGCCAGTCGATCACCGCACACACTGTCGCCGGATTGGAACCCCGTTTCAAACCGCGCCCGCAACCGTCCGGCCCGCGCAAAAACGGCGGCTTCAACCGCCACAGCGCCCCGGACAGCCGCCACGCCTACCCGCACGGCCAACGACGCGAAGGCGCATCGCACACCCGCTCCGCCAACGGCAACGTGAATGGCAACCGGAACCCGAACGGTAATCGCAATGTGAACGGCAACCGGAGTGCGCCGGGGCAGAAGCGGTTTGGCGGGACGACGGGGAGGAGTGGGAATCGGTGAGGTTTTTTCCCCTCACCCTAACCCTC
>JAITMU010000166.1 GCA_031277195.1 Gallionellaceae bacterium
CCTTGCGCGATGGCGCTGGTCGATATCCATTTGCCGGACGGGTCGGGCATTGATTTGATCCGCGACTGGCACAAGTACGATCCGGCGCTGCCGATTCTGGTGATTTCTGCCTGGAGCACGGGGCCGCTGATTTTGTCGGCGTTGCAGGCGGGGGCGACGGGGTATCTGCTGAAGGAGCGGGACGATGTTGAGATTTCGCTGTCGATCCGCAGCGCCTTGCGCGGCGGCGCGCCGATTGATCCTTTCGTCGCGCGGCACATTCTGGAGATCACCGCCAACGATCCGCCGCCGAGCGCGCCTGCGGCGACGCCAGTGTCGCGGGGGAAATTGAGTCGGCGCGAGGTGGATATTCTCGTGCAGGTCAACAAGGGGAAAACGAATCAGGAAATAGCCGATACGCTGGGCTTGTCGAAACTGACTGTCGAATGCTACACAAAAAACATTTACAAGAAACTGGCTGTCCGCTCACGCTCCGAAGCGGCCTTCGTGGCGCGCGAGCGTGGTTTGCTGCCTTAGCTGCCGCGTTTTTGCTGCACGCGGGCGCGGCGATGGCGGCAGACGTCACGTGCGCGGTGCGCGCGGAGGCGACGCGCGCCGAAAATTGGGCGGCGCAAACGCCGCCGCTTGATGGCTGGATGCCGGTCACGCTGCCGGACATGTGGACGACACGCTGGCCGGAGTTCGATGGCGTGGTCTGGTATCGCTTGAATTTTGACGCGGCCTGCGCGCAAGGTCAGCCGCTGGCGGCCTGGATGGATTGGCTGAACATGGCGGGCGCGATTTATCTGAACGATGCGCTGCTCGAACAAGACGCGCAACTGACCGAGCCGCTTTCCCGCATGTGGAATACGCCGCGCTACTGGCTGCTGCCCGCGCCGCTGTTGCATCCGGGCAAAAATCATCTGACGGTGCGCGTGTCCGGTCTTGCCGCTTATGCGCCAGGATTGGGGCAGGTCGTGATCGGCGCGCCCGCCGACGTGCGTCCGCTTTTCGACAACGCCTGGCTGGTGCGCTACGACTTGCAGTGGTTCAGTCTGGCGACGACCGCCACGCTGGCCTGCTTCTTTTTCGCGTCCTGGTTGATGCGGCGACAGGAGCGCAGCTACGGCTGGTTCAGCCTGCAAAGTTTTGCCTGGTTCGGCGTGGTGACGAATCAAGTCGCGACAACGGTGTGGCCGTTTTCCACCACGGACGCATGGGAGGTCGCCAACACGCTGATGTTCATCGTTTACGGCGGCAGCTTTACCATGTTCTTCATCAGTTTCGTCGGGGTAAAGCCGAGGCGCACCACGATTGCGCTGTTTGCGTTCATCGCTTTTCAAGCCTTGGCGATACTGCTTGCGCCGCAGGCGCGGATCGAGGAAGTGCGCGCCATCCTGATGACGATGAGCGCCACGCTGGTCATCTGCTGTTGCCTGTGGTTTTCAGGCTATGCGCTGTTCCGCCGCCAGACGCCCTACCTCGTGCTGGCAGCTTGCACGATCATTTTTATCGCCGCTGGCGTGCATGATCTGCTCACGTTTCTGGGCGTGCTGACCAACAACATTTATTACACCGCGCTGACCACTCAATTCCTGATGATCGCGATGGCGCTGCTGCTGGCCTGGCGCTTCACGCAAAGCCAAAATCGAATCGAAGGTTTCAACGATGAATTGACCGCCAAAGTCGCCGATGCGCAGGCGGAATTAGGCGAGATGCTCACGCGCCAGCACACGCTGGAAGTCACCCATGCGCGCGTCAGCGAACGGCTGTCGCTGGCGAACGATTTGCACGACGGGCTGGGCAACACGCTGACCAACAACATCATCACGCTGGAGCACGCGCCGCGCGATGAAACGTCGGATCGGTTTCTCGCCGTGCTGCGCGAACTGCGCGACGATCTGCGCAACATCATCGACACCGTGGCGACCAGTTCGCACTCGCTCGCCGAACTGATCGCGCCGCTGCGCCATCGCATCATGCGCTCGTTTGAAGTGCGCGACGTCGCCTGCCGCTGGACGATGCCGGAACACGACGTTCAGCTAAGCGACACGCGCGTCGCCGCCGACGTGATGCGCTTGTTGCAGGAAAGCCTGACCAACGCGCTGCGCCACAGCGGCGCGACCGCCGTGCAGGTTGACATCGGCGTGGACGGCGCGGCGCTGCTGCTGTCGATCAAAGACAACGGCCACGGCTTCGACCCGGAAGCCGTCGCCGTCACCGGATTGGGATTGCGTTCCATGCGGATGCGCGCGGGGCGATACGGTGGGACGTTTGATCTGCGTTCGTCGGAAAAGGGGACGGAATTGCAGATTCGGATGGAGGATGTGGTACAGCCGCTGGACGATGCGCCCTCCTCGACAGAAAAAAACACCAGCGAACAGTCTCCTCTCCCTCCGGGAGAGGGCTAGGGTGAGGGAACACATGTTGAAATACACACCACCAGCGATTTCCGTACCTCAACCCTCACCCCAACCCTCTCCCGGAGGGAGAGGGAGTATGAGTATTTGCCTCGCCTGCCTGCTGCTCATCACCAGCAACGCCGCCCGCGCGGAAAATGCCGCGCCGCCGCCGGTTTTCATCGTCCCCTACGCGGGCGCAGACGTTGCGCCACGGGCGAATTACACCTACGGCGGCGTGGTCATGTCGCTGAACGGCGACCTCACCCGCCCGGGTTTTGCCGCGCGCGTTTTTGCCGCGTATGGCGAATATGAAAACCGGAATTTCGCCGCCACGTCGGGGCGCATACAAGGTCACGTCGTGATGAGCGAGGCGCTGGTCGGCTACCAGACCTACCGCGAGTCTTATCGAATCGGCGGCTACATCGGCCTGGAGCGGCAGGACGTTTACATGCTCATGCCCGATCTCGGCGGCGTGAAATCCCGCTCCGCCGAAAACGGCGTGAAGGTGTTGCTGGATTTTGAAACGCTGCCCACCACGCCGTACTACCTCAACGCCATGGCGAGTTATTCGGAGGCGTTCAACAGTTACTGGATACGCCTGCGTCCAGGACGCCGATTCGGCGCTGTCACGCTGGGACCTGAATTAACGTTTCAGGGCAATCGGGAGGGGAACAATCAACGCGCCGGCATTTTCGCCGCCGCCACCTGGCCGTTTGGCAACGGCAACTATTTCAGCGCGAGCCTGTCCGGCGGGTATGCGCTCATCGGCAAACAAGACTTCACCACCATCGTCGGCACGCACAGCGGGGCATATGGGAGTTTGTTGGGGATTTTTTATTTTTAACCCGCCATCATTCCAGCGTTCGTTGGAATGACGGCATCAATTTCCCTCTCCCCATTTATGGGGAGAGGGTCAGGGTGAGGGGAGAACAACCCGCGCTCACATCAAAATCACGTCATACTGCTCCTGACTGTACAACGTCTCCACCTGCAACGACACCGGCTTGCCGATGAAGTCCGAGGTTTGCGCCAGACCCTGCGATTCTTCGTCGAGGAACAAATCAATCACCGGCTGCGAGGCCAATATGCGGTATTCGCGGGCGTTGAACTGGCGCGCTTCGCGCACGATTTCGCGCAGGATTTCGTAACACACGGTCTGCGCGGTTTTCACTTCGCCGCGTCCTTCGCAGGTGGGACACGGTTCGCACAGCACATGCGCCAGACTTTCGCGCGTGCGCTTGCGCGTCATCTCCACCAGACCCAGCGCGGAAAAATCGCTCACCGTGGTGCGCGTGCGGTCGCGCGCCAGCGTCTTTTTGAATTCTTCCAGCACGGCTTCGCGATGTTCGGCGGAATCCATGTCGATAAAATCGCACACAATAATTCCGCCGAGATTGCGCAGTCGCAACTGACGCGCGATGACTTGCGCGGCTTCGAGATTGGTCTTGAATACCGTGTCGTCAAAATTGCGCACGCCGACAAAACCGCCGGTGTTCACGTCCACCGTGGTCAGCGCTTCGGTCTGGTCGATGATGAGGTAGCCGCCGGATTTCAGATCGACACGACGCGACAGGGCGCGCTCGATTTCCTGCTCCACACCGTGCAGATCAAACAGCGGGCGGTCGCCCGCGTACAGTTCCAGTTGCGCCAGCGCGCTGGCGGTGTAGTCCCGGCCAAACGTCGTCATGCGTTGCAGCGTCCCGCGCGAATCCACCAGAATGCGGCTCGTGTCCTCGTTGACGAAATCGCGCAGCACGCGCAGGCTGATGTCGAGCTCCTGATACAACAGCGCGGGCGCGGGCGAAGTCTGCGAGCGTTCCCGCAACATGCGCCAGAGCTTGTCGAGATAGGCGATGTCGGCGAGAAACTCCTTGTCCGTCGCCGTTTCCGCCATGGTGCGGACGATGTAGCCGCCGCTGTGATCGGGCGGCAGCAAACCCTGCAAACGCAAGCGCAAGGCTTCGCGCTCGGCCTCGTCCTCGATGCGCTGCGACACGCCGATGTGCGCTTCCTGCGGCAGATACACCAGCAGCCGCCCCGCAATGCTGATCTGCGTGGACAATCGCGCGCCCTTGCTGCCGATCGGTTCCTTGATGACCTGCACCAGCAGCGTCTGACCGTCGGACAGCATTTTTTCGATCGGCTTGGCTTCTTCGTTGCGCTGGTTTTCCCAGATGTCGGCGACGTGCAAAAAAGCGGAACGCTCCAGCCCAATGTCGATGAAGGCGGACTGCATCCCCGGCAGCACGCGCTTCACCTTGCCGACATACACATTGCTGACGATGCCGCGATTGCTGCCGCGCTCGATGTGCAGTTCCTGCACGACGCCCTGCTGCATCACGGCGACGCGCGTTTCCTGCGGCGTGACGTTGATCAAAATTTCTTCGCTCATGGGACAGCAGGATAGCCGAAGGCGCGCAACAGCTCCACCGTTTCCGCCAGCGGCAAACCCATCACGCCGGTGTAACTGCCGTCGATGCGCCGCGCGAACGCACCCGCGCGACCTTGAATCGCATACGCGCCCGCCTTGTCATCGCACTCGCCGGATTGGACGTAACGCTGGATGCGCTCCTCGTCGAGCGGAATGAAATCGACGGTGGTGATGCTGAGGCGGCTCTCCGTGCGACCATCAAACGTCATCGCCACCGCGCTCAACACTTCATGTGTGCGCCCCGACAAACGGCGCAACATCGCAGCAGCTTCTTCGCGGTTGGCGGGTTTGCCGAGAATGTCGCCATCCAACGCGACTGTCGTGTCGGC
>JAITMU010000066.1 GCA_031277195.1 Gallionellaceae bacterium
AATTTCAGACATAGGCTACTCGTCTCGTCCGGGTGACGCTACCGCTATAAATGCAGTTGCGGGCGAAGATTTGGGCGCGGCATTAATTGTGGACTATCTAACGCAACAAAAAAATATTCCCACTGAAATATTGACAGCCCCCTGTACACAAGGAACGCGAAAAGGGGTTCGCCTTGATCGATGGATACACACCATGGAGGGCAAGAAAAATATCTACTATCAGACAGAAATCAAAAACTGGTCAGCACATGCAATAGGCGGAAAAAAATTGTCTGTTACAGCATCAGCAAAGGAAATTTCTGATCATAAAAAGGAGAGATGGAAAAATATTTGGGCTGACTCAACATTTAAGAATCCCCAAAAAAGTACCGCAAGAAAAGTCCTCCAACCCATGAAACTACCTGAGGGGTATAACGGAGAGCTAAGGCCATTAATTTGCTTTTGGGATGCGATGCATCCTAGAGGAAGGGACGAACCCTTTTTCTCTGTTCCCGTAAATGATCCAAATTATCCCAACTTCAAGAAACTTTGGGTCTTCTCAATGTCTGCTTATCTTCGCAATCAACGAACAGATAAAAGGATAATCAGGCTTAGCTTGGAGCGCACTGAAAAACGGATAGAATTATTAAAAGAAATGTTCGTAACGCCGTGATTGAGTTAGGCAGGCTAAGGAAGCAACACGAACCTCAACTTCTTCACAGCCTCCTCCAATGTTGGGACTCGCGTTGCCACCTCTAATCTACATCCCATCCCACCCCATCATCTTCGCCTGCCGCCATCTACCCCAACGGTAATACGCCAGCGACATCGCCATTGCGCAAATTGAACTCACCGGAAAACTCCACCACACTGCATCCGCGCCCAAACTGCCTTGCAGCAAGTGCGCAAACGGCACGCGAATTCCCCACAGCGACAGCGCAAGAATGATCAGTGGCGGCATCACTGCGCCGGTGGAGCGCACCACGCCGGAAACCACGAAGGTCACGCCGAAAAAGATGAACGACCACACCGCAAGATGATTCAGGTGTCGCGCCAAGACCAAAGTCACGGCGCTGTCGGCTGGCAGAAACAGCGCCAGCGTCCAGCGGTCGAACAAGATCGCGATCAGCGCCAGCGCGCCCGTCATGACGAAGTTGTAAAACACGCCGCTGCGCGTGGTCGCTTCCACGCGATTCCACAAATTCGCGCCCACGTTCTGCGCGGCCATCGATGAACACGCCGCGCCGATTGCCATCGCGGGCATCAGCACATAGTTCCACACTTGCAAGGCCGCGCCATACGCGGCGGCAGTGTTGACGCCGAAGCGATTGACGATGGTCATCATGGCAATGGACGACAGTGTAACCAGCACCATCTGCACGCCCATCGGCACGCCTTTGAAGACCAGCGCGCGCAGAATTGGCGCATCAGGCAAAAATAATTTTGCGTCGCCCCGCCCCAGCCACAACACATGGCGCGTGCGGCGCAGATGGAGCAGCAAGCCGATCAGCGAAACCGCTTGCGCAATCAAGGTAGCCCACGCCGCACCGGCGATGCCCAATTCAGGAAACGGGCCGACGCCGAACAGCAGCAGCGGATTCAGCACGATATCCAGCACAACTGACAGCAGCAAAAAACGGAATGGCGTTTT
This sequence comes from Gallionellaceae bacterium, assembly GCA_031277195.1. Taxonomy (GTDB): domain Bacteria; phylum Pseudomonadota; class Gammaproteobacteria; order Burkholderiales; family Gallionellaceae; genus JAITMU01. The sequence continues at coordinate 1,631 of JAITMU010000066.1, forward strand.
CGCATCGCCCGCGCCGCGCAAGGCCGCCGAGACGAATACGAACACATATAAAAAAGGGATGCCGAGAAAAATCACCTGCAAATACGCCTCGGCCAGATGCAGCGATTCGGCGGGCGTGTCCATCGCCGCCAGCATGTGCCGCGAAAACCAGAAACCAAAAATCGCAATCAGAATGGACACGAGGAGGAAAAACGTCATGCTGCTGCCCATCACCTTGCGCACCTGCGCCGTATCGCCCGCGCCCATCGCCTGACCGATCAGGATGGTCGATGCCAGGCCGACGCCAAACACCGCGCCGATCAAAAAGAACATGATGTTGTTGGCGTTGGCCGCCGCAGTCAGCGCCGCTTCGCCCAGATAGCGGCCTATCCAGATCGCGTTGATCGAGCCATTCAATGACTGCGCAATGTTGCCGCCCAGAATCGGCAGAGAGAACAGCAATAGGCCGCGGCCTACGGAGCCTTGCATCAGATTGCCTTGTGCGGGTGACATGCCCTCACTCACCGCGCAAAAATAGTTGCAGCAGATCGTTCAGAAACCGCCGCCCCGTTGTCGTCGGCAGGATGCGTTGTCCATCGCGCGCCAGCAAGCCGCGCCGTTCCGCTTCGTCCAGTTCGTGTCGCATCACCAGCAGCGGCAAACTGGTGCGCTCCTGAAACAGCGCGGCGTCGAAGCCTTCGTTCAGGCGCAAGGCGTTCATCATGAATTCAAACAGCAGATCGTCGCGGTTCAGCTCCCGCTCGTCTTGCACCGGCAAATTTTCATTCACTCGCCGCATGTATTCTTCCGGCTGCTTGTAACGCGCGCGGCGAATCACGCGATTCGGAAAACTCAGTTTGCTGTGCGCGCCCGCGCCGATGCCGAGGTAATCGCCGAACTGCCAGTAATTGAGATTGTGCCGACTGCGATGTTTAGTCCGCGCGAACGCCGACACTTCGTAATGTTCATAGCCCTGCGCCGTCAGCAATGCTTCAATCTGCTGCTGCATCTCGCTACTGGCGTCGTCGTCCGGCAATGCTGGCGGATAGCGGTGAAACAGCGTATTCGGCTCCAGCGTCAGGTGGTAGCAGGAGAGATGTGGCGGTGCGAAATTCAGTGCGGCGTGGATGTCTTGCAAAGCGGCGCTCAGCGATTGCGCAGGCAATCCATACATCAAATCCAGATTGAAATTATCGAAATGCCGCTGTGCAATGTCGATCGCCTGCCGCGCTGCATCCGCCGTGTGGATGCGCCCCAGCGCGCGCAGATGGTCGTCGTTGAAACTCTGGATGCCGAGCGACAAGCGGTTCACGCCCGCGTCGCGATACGCCGCGAA
>JAITMU010000130.1 GCA_031277195.1 Gallionellaceae bacterium
GACAACACCGGCACCTACACCAACAACGGCGCGAATTTTGATCGGGTGAACACCAATACCGGCACGATCAACAACAACGCCGGTTTCAACTGGACGGGCGATGTGGGGTCGAACGCGGGGACGATCAACAACGTGACGGGCGCGACCTGGCAGGGCAATTTCACCACGGCGGGCACGGTCAACAACGGCGGCACGATTACCGGCACGTTCACGCAGACCGGCGGCACGACCACCAACACCGGCTCGATTTCCGGCGCAACGGCAGTGACCAATGGCCTCTTTACCGGCGCCGGCTCGACCGGCAGTTTGACGCTGAACAACGGCGCGACGCTGGCGCCGGGTAATGGCGGCATCGGTGCGATGACGGTGAACGGCAACATCGTGTTCAACGCCGGTTCGGTCTATCAGGTGGAAACCACTCCGACGCCGGATCAGTCCGACAAGATCAACGCCAGCGGCACGGCCACGCTCACCGGCGGCGCGGTGAGCGTGCTGGCGGGCGCGGGGGATTACGCGCTGCAAACGACGTACACCATCCTGACCGCGAACGGCGGGCTGGGCGGCACAACCTTCACCGGCGTGACGACGGATCTCGCTTTCCTCACGCCCACGCTGACGTATGACGCGACCCACGCGATGCTGACGCTGGATCGCAACAACATCGACTTCTCCAGCGTCGGCAGCACCCGCAACCAGCGGGCGACGGGCGAGGACGTGGAGACGCTGGGCAGCGGCAATGCGGTCTGGGATGCGGTGGTGCAACTGACCGACGACACGGCGCGCGGCGCGTTCGACCAGATGTCGGGCGAAATTCATGCGTCGGCGAAAGGCGCGATGCTGGAGGACACCCGCTTCGTGCGCGAGATGGCGCTGGATCGCTCGCAACAAACGGCAGGCAGCGGCCCCTGGGCGAGCGCGTTTGGCTCCTGGGCGACTGACGACAGCGACGGCAATGCGGCGAAGCTGAAGCGCGACGTGACCGGCGTGTTTATCGGCGCGGATACGCAGGCGGGCGACTGGCATCTGGGCGGATTGCTGGGCTACAGCCAGAGCGATCTGACGGTGGACGCGCGCAATTCAAGCGGCGACACCCATGACTTCCACCTGGGCGCGTATGGCGGCACGCATATTGGCGCAATCAACCTCCGTTTGGGCGCGGCGCACACCTCGCACAGCATCTCGACGAAGCGCGCGGTCGCATTCACCGGCATTACGGATCGCCTGACGGCCAGCTACAACGCCCGCACGACGCAGGTGTTCGGCGAAGCGGGTTACGGCGTGGCGCTGTCGGCGCAGACATCGGTGGAACCGTTCGTGAATCTGGCGTATGTGAATCACGCCACGGATGCGTTCCATGAGCGCGGCGGCGTGGCGGCATTGGCGAGCGAAAAGAGCGACAGCCACCATACGGCATTCTCCACGGCAGGCATCCGCGCCGAGACCAAGCTGGACCTGGGCGGCGTGACGGCGAAAGCCAGGGGTTCGGCGGGCTGGCATCACGCCTTCGGCGACACCGACATGGCCTCGACGCACGCATTCAGCAGCGGAGACGTGTTCACGGTGTACGGCGTGCCGGTGACGAGAGACGCCTTGTCGCTGGAAGCCGGATTGGATTTCGAGCTAAGCCCCAACGCCACGGCAGGAATTTCCTACAACGGCCTGCACGGCAGCGACTACTCGGATAACGGGGTGCGCGCGGAGATAAAGGTGAAGTTCTAGCCGGATAGGCGGGGTAGCATCGTAGGCTGGGTGGAGCGCAGCGATACCCAGCATGATCGCCGTAAAGCTGGGATTGCGCTACGCTCCATCCCAGCCTACGGTTCTGGACGCGTCAGCCTGCGTGCGGCGTTTCGCGGTTTTCGTGCCGACGTTGCTGTTCGCGGCTGATCCGTCTGGATTCGCTGCGGACGGCATTGAACGCGCCCGTCAGCGGCGCAAAATACAAGCGCACCGAGTCCCGAAAAACTCTCCGAAGATTGATCGTCGTCTTCATTTTGTCATCTCCCGAAGCAACCGCCAGCTTGAGCTTGCAAGGTACACCAAAAATAATGCCAAATCCACAAGTAATATCCAATGCGCGGTGTATTCCAGCACTTTTTGGGTGAAAACGCTGGTGCCAAGTTCGCCAACCCGGCTTGCAGCCAAATCCAGCAACACGGCTACTGCGGCGATGGCCGCAAAAAGCAGTGTGCCAAACAGAATGTGCCACAATTGCTCCTTCACGATTTGATTGCGGGTCATTATGATTTCCTCAAAACGAATTGATGCGCTCACGGTAACGATGTTTGCCGCCGATCACTAGCTATCAATCAAGACAGGGTTCATTTCCACTCCACGGCACAGATTGCAAGCAAGGCCATGAACACACAAAATCTGAAACAAGCCCTGAGGCAACGTATAATTGCGGCTCGCGAGCAGTTGCCGGTGGGCTTGCGCGCCCGTTCGGACGCGGAAATTGCGCGGCGGATCGGGGAACTGGAGGCTTACCGCGCGGCGCGGACGGTGTTGGGGTACATGAATTTTGGCGCGGAGTTTGGCGCTGAAATGGTCGCGCGGCAGACGTTGGCAGCGGGTAAAAAACTGCTGTTGCCGAAGGTGAACCGCGAGACGCGCGAGCTGGAAATTTACCGCGTCGAGGACGTGGACGCGCAGTTGGCGGCAGGCGCTTACGGCATTCGCGAACCGATGCCAGCGCATTGCGAACAAGCGACGCCGGACGAGGCGGATTTCATCTTGTTGCCGGGCGTGGCCTTTGGTCGTGATGGCGCGAGGCTGGGATACGGCGGCGGGTTTTACGACAAATTGCTGGCGCGGTTGCAGAACACGCCGGCATTGGCGGCAGGCGCTTACTCGGTGCAGCTTGCGGACGATATTCCGCAGGAAGCCACGGATCGCAAAGTGAATTGGCTGGCGACCGAGAGCGAAACGATACATTGCAATAATCAAGAAGGTAGAAAGCATGGCGACGACGCCCAAGGAAACACCGGATATTGACCCGCAGGAAACGCAGGAATGGCTGGACGCCATCGAGTCGGTGCTGAAGAACGAAGGTTCCGAACGCGCGCATTTCCTGATTGAACAGATGATCGCGCGCGCGCGGCTGGACGGCGCGGACATGCCGGTCAGCGCGACCACGCCTTACATCAACACGATTGCGGCAGATCAGGGCGAGCGCCCGGACGGCAATCAGGACTTGGAGCATCGCATCCGCGCGTTGACGCGCTGGAACGCGGCGGTGCTGATTCTGAATGCGAACAAGGAATCCTCCGAACTCGGCGGCCACATCGCCAGCTTCGCGTCGGCGGCCACGCTGTATGACGTGGGCTTCAATCATTTCTTCCACGGCGCGTCAGAGAAACACGGCGGCGATCTGGTGTATTTCCAGGGGCACTCCTCGCCCGGCATGTATGCGCGCGCCTTCCTCGAAGGCCGCATCAGCGAAGCGCAGATGTACAAATTCCGTCAGGAAGTGGACGGCGGCGGCTTGTCGTCGTATCCGCACCCCTGGCTGATGCCGAATTTCTGGCAGTTCCCCACGGTGTCGATGGGTCTTGGCCCCTTGATGGCGATTTATCAGGCGCGTTTCATGCGTTACCTGCAACATCGCGGGCTGGCGCAAACCGAAGGTCGCAAGGTGTGGGCGTTCCTCGGCGACGGCGAAACCGACGAGCCGGAATCGCTGGGCGCGATCACGATGGCCGGGCGCGAAAAGCTCGACAACCTGATTTTCGTCATCAACTGCAATCTGCAACGGCTGGACGGCCCGGTGCGCGGCAACGGCAAGATCATTCAGGAACTCGAAGGCGCGTTCCGCGGCGCGGGCTGGAATGTCATCAAGGTCATCTGGGGTCGCCGCTGGGATCGCCTGCTGGCGAAGGACAAGAGCGGTCTGTTGCTGAAGCGCATGGAAGAAGTGGTGGACGGCGAATACCAGACCTACAAATCCAGAGATGGCGCGTATGTGCGCCAGCATTTCTTCGGCAAATATCCTGAATTGCTGGAACTCGTCGCCGACATGACGGACGACGAAATCTGGCGGCTCAATCGCGGCGGTCACGATCCGTTCAAGGTGTTCGCGGCGTATGCGGCGGCGGCCAAACACAAGGGACAGCCGACCGTGATTCTCGCCAAGACCGTGAAAGGCTACGGCATGGGCGCGTCGGGCGAGGCGCAAAATCCGACGCACCAGCAGAAGAAGATGGACGAGGACTCGCTGCGCCAGTTCCGCGACCGCTTCAACATTCCCGTGTCCGACGACGAACTGCCCAAGCTGCCGTTTGTGCGCCCCGACGAGGGCAGTCTGGAGATGAAATACCTGATGGAGCGCAGCGAGAGAATGGGCACGGTGCCGCAGCGTCGCCCGCTCGCGCAAGCGTTGCAAACGCCCGCGCTGGAGGCGTTCGCCGCGCTGCTGAAAGACAGCGAAGGCCGCGAGTTTTCCACCACGATGGCGTTTGTGCGTTTGCTCGGCATTCTGGTCAAGGACAAGACCATTGGCAAACAGGTGGTGCCTATCGTGCCGGACGAATCGCGCACCTTCGGCATGGAAGGCATGTTCCGCCAGCTCGGCATCTTCTCGCAGATCGGTCAGTTGTACACGCCGGAGGACGCCGACCAACTGATGTTCTACAAGGAAGATTCGCACGGCCAGATTTTGCAGGAAGGCATCAACGAAGCGGGCGGCATGGCCGACTGGATCGCTGCCGCCACCGCCTACGCCAATCACGGCGTGGCGATGATTCCGTTCTACATTTATTACTCGATGTTCGGTTTCCAGCGCGTCGGCGATCTGGCTTGGGCGGCGGGCGACATGCGCTCGCGCGGCTTTTTGCTCGGCGGCACCGCCGGACGCACCACGCTGAACGGCGAAGGTTTGCAGCACCAGGACGGTCACAGCCAGTTGCAGGCCGCGCTGATTCCGAACTGCATTTCCTACGATCCGACGTTCGCCTACGAACTCGCGGTCATCATTCAGGACGGCCTGCGCCGCATGTACGCGGAGCAGCAGGACGTGTTCTATTACATCACCGTGATGAACGAAAACTACACGCATCCGGCCATGCCGGAAGGCGTCGAGGACGGCATCATCAAGGGCATGTATCTGTTCCGCGAAGGCAAAGGCAAGAAGCGTGTGCAACTCTTGGGCAGCGGCACCATCCTGCGCGAAGTCATCGCCGCGGCGGAATTGCTGGAGGACGATTTCGACGTGTCCGCCGACATCTGGAGCGTGACCAGCTTCAACGAGCTGCGCCGCGACGGGCTGGATTGCGAACGCTGGAACATGCTGCACCCCGAAGCGCCGCGCCGCGTCAGCTACGTCGAACAATGCCTCGCGCCGCGTCAGGGGCCGGTGATCGCATCGACCGATTACATCAAGTCCTACGCCGACCAGATCCGCCCGTACATTCCGCAGCGTTACAAGGCGCTCGGCACGGATGGCTACGGTCGCTCCGACACGCGCCGCAAACTGCGCCGCTTCTTCGAGGTGGATCGCTACTACGTGGCGGTCGCCGCGCTGAAGGCGCTGGCGGACGAAGGCATCATTGACGCAAGCGTGGTCGCCAAGGCGATCAAGCGGTACAAGATTGATCCTGACAAGCCGAATCCGGTGACGGTTTAGGCGGGATTGGGTTATTGAAAATACACCCATCCCCACCCTGCCCTCCTCTTGAAGGGGAGGGAAAGGAAAGGTGAGGTGTAAAAGTCCCCTCCCCTTCAAGGGGAGGGTTAGGGTGGGGATGGGTTGAAGGGAGCAGGCAAACGTGACAATCAAGCAAGTGCTTGTGCCGGACATCGGCAATTTCAAGGATGTCGAGATCATCGAGGTGCTGGTTCAGGCCGGTGACAGCGTGGGCGCGGAAGACGCGCTGGTGACGCTGGAAACCGACAAGGCCACGATGGATGTGCCATCGCCGTTCGCTGGCGTGGTGAAAGAACTCAAGGTCAAGACCGGCGACAAGGTGTCGGAAGGCTCGCTGATCGCGCTGGTGGAAGTCAGCGAGGCCGCAACCGCTCCCGCCGCACCTACTCCCTCTCCCCTCGTGGGCGAGGGGGGGGAGAGGGGGAGAGCAGTTGCCGCACCTACAGCCCCCTCTCCCCAACCCTCTCCCACAAGGGGAGAGGGAGCAGTACGGCAAGCTCCTCCGACCGCTGCGATGATGCAGCCCGCCAGCAGCGGCCCCGCCCACGCCAGCCCCTCCATC
>JAITMU010000152.1 GCA_031277195.1 Gallionellaceae bacterium
ACGCCAACATCGCAACCACGCAGGTTTACACGCACCTGGATTTTCAGCATCTCGCCAGGATTTACGATGCGGCACATCCGCGGGCGAAGAAGAAAGGGTAGCCCCGTCATTCCAGCGCAAGCAGGAATCCAGTTAGAAATAAACAACCCGCGCAGCGGACGAAACCTTGTTGTCCGGCTACGCCGGCGTATTTTGATAAATGCGCTGGATTCCAGCGTGCGCTGGAATGACGGGAATCAACCCACCGCGCGGGGCAAGCCCCGCCCTACCAGGTAACCACCGGCTTGAATCCCAACCGCGACTCCAGCCGTGCCGCGTCTGCCCGCGCTTCGTCGGCTGACGCATAGGGGCCGAAATAAACCCGCACCAGATTATCTTTGCGCGACAAACTGAGCCGTGTGCCGTCAAGGTCAAGTTCGTCGCGCAGTTTGACGAGGAAACTTGCAGCGCCCTGCTCAAACTGGAATGCGCCAAGCTGCAAATACGCGGTTCCGTCCGGCGGCGCGGCGACGGGCATGGATGCGGGCGGTAGCGGTTCGCTGAAAATGGGCGCGAGCGTTACCAGCGGTTCGCTCCGCGCCGACGTTGCGACCAGCGGCGACGCGCCTGTTCCGGGGATCAGGCTTTCCACTTCCACCTCGCCGCTGCCTTTGCCGAGCAGGTCGAGTTTGTATGCCGCGACATAGGAAAGATCAATCAGGCGATTGTGCATAAACGGGCCGCGGTCATTGACGCGCACAACCACCGAGCGGCCATTGGACAGATTGGTCACGCGGACATAACTGGGAATCGGCAACGTCGGATGCGCGGCAGTCATCGCGTACATGTCGTAGGTTTCGCCGTTGGCCGTTTTCTGACCGTGAAATTTTTTGCCATACCAGGAGGCGATGCCGCGAACTTTGTAGTCGCCAATCTTGTTGAGCGGGTAATAGGTTTTGCCCAGCACGGTGTAGGGGCGCGTGGCGGCGGCGTGCAAAGGTTCGGCGCGCGGCACGGCATCGGGCGTGGCGGCGAGATTGGCGGGAACCTCCGCGTGCGGGCCGTCGCCAGACAGATACCCGCCGCCGGATTTCCCCGGCGTGCCGGACGAGCGCGGCGATGTTGTGCCGCACGCGGCGAGCAGCAGGGCGATTAAAGCAAGCGGGATGAATTGGCGTATTTTCATGTTCATAAATTCTCTCCTGGCCGGTCGCTTCAAGCCCCTCACCCTGCCCTCTCCCCGTAAACGGGGAGAGGGAAAATGCGGCGGTGATTCTTTCCTCTCTCCCGTCAAAAAAAGAGGGGGCGGCGAAACATCATTCACCCTCTCCACCACTGCTGTCCCACAATTTTTGCACTCCCTATCTCGTCATTCCCGCGAAGGCGGGAATCCAAGGACTTTCGTTTTTATTTGACATGCAGTTCAAATGCTAACATCAACCCTAACGTCCTTGGATTCCCGCCTTCGCGGGAATGACGGAAATCAAGGGAGAGGGGGAGGTTTGGTAAACCTCTTTACGTCTGCACCAGCGTCTTGTGCGTGTGTATGCTCATCAACATGCCGATGCCCAGCATCAGCGTCACCATCGACGTGCCGCCGTAGCTGACCAGCGGCAAGGGTACGCCGACCACCGGCAAGATACCGCTGACCATGCCCATGTTGACGAAGGTGTAGGTGAAAAACGTCAGGGTGATGCTGCCCGCCATCAGCCGCGTGAAGGCTGTCGAGGCGTTGGCGGTAATGACGAAGCCGCGACCGACGATGAACAGATAGAGGCCGAGCAAAAGCAAATTGCCGAGGAAGCCGAATTCTTCGGAGTACACCGCGAAGATGAAATCGGTGGCGCGTTCCGGCAAAAAGTCCAGGTGTGTCTGCGTGCCGTTGAAGTAGCCCTTGCCCAGCGCGCCGCCGGAGCCGACCGCGATCATGCCCTGAATGGTGTGATAGCCCTTGCCCAGCGCATCCTGCGTCGGGTCGAGCAACATCAGGATGCGGTGCTTCTGGTAATCGTGCAGCATGTTCCACAGAAACGGCGCGCTGCCGACGGCGAGGGTCGCCAGCGCCGCCAGCACGCGCCAGGAAAGACCGGCGAGGAACAGCACAAAAAATCCGCTGGCAAAAATCAGGATGGCCGTGCCCAGATCGGGCTGGCGCATGATCAAGGCGACCGGCGCCAGCAGCAGCAGCGTGGCGACAAAATAATTTTTCAACGTCAGCGTGGCTTCGTGTTTTTCAAAATACCAGGCCATCATCAACGGCACCGCAATCTTCATCAGCTCGGAAGGCTGAATGGTGGCAAAACCGAGATTGAGCCAGCGGCGCGCGCCGTGGCTGATTTCGCCGAACAGCGCAACGCCGATCAGCAACACCATGCCTGTGACGTAAAGCGGCACGGCAATGCGCATCAGATAGTGCAGCGGCACGTTGGCCACCATCCACATGACGACCAGCGCCGCCGCGATATTCACCAACTGCGATTGCACCCGCGCCCAGCTTCCATCGGAGGCGCTGTACAGCACGGTCAGACCGATCAGCAGCAACGCGCCGACGCCCGCCAGCAGGACGGGATCGAGATACTGCGTCAGACGGCGTTGCAACCGCGGCCACAGCGCTTGCCTAATCATGTTCTTCTCCTGCGTCACCCGGTTCCTCCGGCGGCGCGGCAGCCGCCACCGTTTTGGGCGTTTTGCCCAGCAGATAATAATCGAACACGCTGCGCGCAATCGGCGCGGCGACGCTGCCGCCGTGTCCGCCATTTTCCACCAGCACCGCCAGCGCGATTTTCGGTTTGTCGGCGGGCGCGAAGGCGATGAACCAGGCATGATCGCGATGGCGCTCGTTCAATTTGTCAGCATCGTATTTTTCGCCCTGCTTGATACCGATTACCTGCGCCGTGCCGGTCTTGCCGGCAATCGCGTATTCCGCGCCAAGACTTGCCACCACCGCCGTGCCGCCGGGTTGCGTCACCGCGACCATCGCGCGCCTGACCAGATCCAGATGACCGGGATCAATGTTCACATTGACATCCAGCTCCGGCGCAACCGGTTTTTCAACGCCGTTATGCCGCAACGCGCGCACCAGATGCGGACGATAGCCTGCGCCGCCGTTGGCCAATATCGCGGTGGCGTAGGCAAGCTGCATCGGCGTCACCAGGTTGTATCCCTGACCAATGCCCACCGACACCGTGTCACCGGCGAACCACTTTTGTTTGTAACGCTTCGTCTTCCATTCGGACGAGGGCAGCAAACCCGGTTGCTCGCCCTGCAAATCAACACCGGTCTTGCTGCCGAAACCAAACTGCGACAAAAAGCCGTGTATGTTATCAATGCCGAGATCAACCGCGAGGCGGTAGTAGTAGGTGTCGCATGACACCACGATGGATTTGAACATGTCCACCACGCCGTGACCTTCTTTTTTCCAGTCGCGGTAACGATGAGTGCTGCCGGACAAGGTGAAATAGCCGGGGTCGCTGATCGTGTCGGCGGGCGTGCGTTTTTTGTAGAACAGGCCAGCAAGCGCCATGAACGGTTTGATGGTGGAGCCGGGCGGATACTGGCCGCGCAGCGCGCGGTTGTTCAACGGCACGTCGGGCGAATTGTTCAGTTCCTCCCAACTGTCCTCGTCAATGCCGTCGATGAACAGATTGGGGTCGTAGCCGGGTCGGCTGACGAAGGCCAGCACTTCGCCATTGTTCGGGTCGATGGCCACCAGCGCGCCGCGATACGCGCCGAACGCCTGATCGGCAATTTGCTGCAACTGCGCGTCAATGCTCAACACCAGATCGTCCCCCGCCACCGGCGGCACATGCGACAGCGTGCGCACGCCGCGCCCGCCCGCATCCACTTCCACTTGCTCGATGCCGGAAACGCCGTGTAATTCGCTTTCGTAACTCTGTTCGAGACCGACCTTGCCGATATGATCCGAACCGCGATAGTTGGCGGCAACTTCGTCATTTTCATTCAGACGCGCCATGTCGGCTTCGTTGATGCGACCGATGTAGCCAATCAGGTGCGAGGTGACTTCTTCGAGCGGATATTCACGGAACAAACGCGCTTTGATTTCCACGCCGGGGAAGCGATAGCTTTGCGCGGCAAAACGGGCAACTTCCTCGTCGCTCAACTGGCTGCGGATCACCAGGCTTTCAAAATTGCGGCTCTCCTCCAGTTGCTTTTTGAAACGCTTGCGATCCTTGGGCTGGACATCCACCAGCCTGGAGATTTCTTCAAGCGTGGCGTTGAGGTCTGGCACTTTGCTCGGCGTGATTTCCAGCGTGTAGCCGGAATAATTGCGCGCCAGTTGCACGCCGTTCCGATCCAGAATCAATCCGCGATTCGGCACGGTGGGGACAACCGAAATGCGGTTGTTTTCCGCCATCGTCTGAAAGTGGCTGTGCTTCAACACCTGCAGATAAAAGAAGCGCGTCGTCAGGGTGAACAGCAGCACCAGCACAAAACCGATGCCGACCGCCAGTCGCAGCCGGAACTGATGGATTTCACGCTGCGAGTTCCTGAACTCGACGCGCCGCTTCATAGCGTGTTCGGGTCAGAGCGCGGGCGACAGAACGCCCGCAACAGCAACGACGCGGGCGCCCACAGCGCGGCGGAAACCACGCATCCCAGGAAATAGGTCCAGTCCAGATAGCCGCGCACCTGCCAATGCACTGCGGCATAGATCAGGTACGCCAGCAGCAACACCGGAAAAACCTGTAGCGTCTGCTGACGCAGACTCAACATCTGCACGCGGCGATGCAGCACATAAGCGCCGAATGCCATCACGCTGTACGCCAGCGCGTGCTGACCGAACAGGCTGGCATCCCCCACGTCGGCGAAAATGCCGACCAGCCAGGCAATGCCGATGCCGACACGGGCGGGTTCGCGCATGCACCAATAGAGCAACACCAGCGCGACGAAATCCGGGCGCAATGCCAGGCCGATTCCATTCCAGGGCAGCCAGTTCAGCAACAGCGCGACGAACAAGGTAATGGCGATGCGCCTGCCGCGCGCTGGCGCAATGAATTCCTGTCGTCGGGAAAGCGACTTGCTCATGGTCTTCTGCGCCTGCTCTTTTGCTCGTCACCCGCTTCCGGTTCGGGCGCGGGACGATCCGCCACGCGCGGCGGCAGGCCGGTAAGAATCAACAACTGGCGATGCCGGTTGACGCCAGCGACAGACGAACACTGAATCCGCGCGAACGGATACGCCGGATCATGCTCGACCTGCTCCACGGTGGCGACCGGCAATCCGGGCGGATATGTGCCGTCGATGCCGGATGTCACCAACAGATCGCCCTCCTGGATGTCTGCCTCATTCGGCACATAGCGCAGCGAGAGCCGGGTCGTGTCGCCGGAGCCGAACACCACGGTGCGCAAGCCGCTGCGCAACACCTGCACCGGCACCGCGTGATCCTTGTCGGTGATCAGCGTGACTTCGCTCATCTGCGGATAGACCCGCGTGATCTGACCGACCACGCCGGTGTCGTCCATCACCACTTCGCCCGCTTGCACTTGCGCCTGGGCGCCCTTGTCCAGATACAGCTTGCGCCGGAAGATGTCGCGCTCGACATACGCAATCTCCGCCAGCAATGTCGGATACCCGACGCGCTGCTGCATGCCGAGCAACTCGCGCAAATGTTCGTTCTCCGCCTTTAGCGGCTGGCTTTGCTGCAATGCCTGCATCCCCAGCGTGCGTTGTCGGCGCAGCTCCGCATTCTCGCGTATCAAATCTTCATGCGAGGTGAAAAAATCATCGGCTGCATGCCATGCTTCCATCGGCAGCGACGCCAACCGCTGCACCGGATACGTCAACATGGAAAGCGCGCTGCGCAACGATTCCAGCGATTGATAGCGCGCGTCCACAAACAACAGGGCAAAGGAAAGCGCCATGAAAAAAATCAGCCGCGCCGCCGGATTGGAACGGCGGCGGAAGAAGCGGGGGGGCTGGGTGTTTTCCATACGGTCAGGGAGTCCGGTTCAAGAACGAAATGGAAATCAGCGATGACTCACCCGTTGTTGAAGTCTTTCTGGCAGGCCAGAATCAATCGCTGGTGAAAATGCTGTTAGGCCGATCCAGATAATCCAGCGCCTTGCCGGAGCCGCGCACCACGCAAGTCAGCGGGTCTTCGGCGATCAGCACCGGCAGGCCGGTTTCTTCGATCAGCAGGCGATCAATGTCGCGCAGCAGCGCGCCGCCGCCGGTCAGCACCATGCCTTTGCTGACGATGTCCGCGCCGAGTTCAGGCGGCGTTTGTTCCAGCGCGGTCTTCACCGCGCTGACGATGCTGTTCAACGGATCCGCGAGCGCTTCCAGAACTTCGTTGCTGGAAACCGTGAAGCTGCGCGGCACGCCTTCCGCCAGGTTGCGCCCCTTCACTTCCATCTCCAGCACTTCCGAGCCGGGGAAGGCGGAACCGATTCGCTTCTTGATCTGCTCGGCGGTGGTTTCGCCGATCAGCATGCCGTAGTTGCGGCGGATGTAATTGATGATGGCTTCGTCAAACTTGTCGCCGCCGACGCGCACCGAGCCGGAATACACCGGGCCGCCCAGCGCGACCACGCCGACTTCAGTGGTGCCGCCGCCGATGTCCACCACCAGCGAGCCGGTCGCATCTTCAATCGGCAGACCTGCGCCAAGCGCCGCTGCCATCGGTTCTTCAATCAACTCGACCCGACGCGCGCCCGCATTTTGCGCCGACTCGCGAATGGCGCGACGCTCCACCTGCGTGGAACCGCACGGCACGCAGATCACGATGCGCGGGCTGGGCGAGAAGATGCTGGATTTGTGCACGCTGCGAATGAACTGCTTGAGCATTTGCTCGGTGACGTTGAAGTCGGCAATCACGCCGTCCTTCATCGGTCGGATCGCGGTGATGTTGCCGGGCGTTTTGCCCAGCATTTGCTTCGCCCCCTGCCCCACCTGCAAAATCACTTTCTTGCTATTCGGTCCTCCCTCCTGACGAATCGCCACCACCGAAGGTTCGTCCAGCACGATGCCCTGACCACGCGACCAGATCAGCGTGTTCGCCGTGCCGAGGTCAATCGCCAAATCGTTGGAAAAATAGCCTTTGAGAAAACCAAACATGTTTTATGCCCCGCAAATCGTCGGTAAATAAGAAGACGCACAAGGAATGTGCGCCTGAAATCGCGTTTATAATACCCTAATCCGCTTATTTCCATAAAGTCATTAAGTCTAATAACGCCATGTCTTTAAGCATAGAAGACGTCAAAAAAGTCGCCCGGCTGGCTCGGCTGGCGGTGGACGAACAGGAAGCGCAAACTGCCCACGCCCAACTTTCCGGCATCTTCGGCCTGATCGCCGAGATGCAGGCAGTCGACACTTCCGGCATCACACCGATGTCGCACGCACAGGATGTCGCCCAGCGTTTGCGCGAAGATTGCGTGACGGAAGCCGATCAGCACGAGCAGTTTCAGG
>JAITMU010000156.1 GCA_031277195.1 Gallionellaceae bacterium
CATGTTCTCAATCAAAATCGAGCCGCACCGCCGCGAGCCTTGCACCAGCACGTCATTCCCCACTGCGGCGATCTGTCGGTACATCTCTTTCAAATTTCCGGCGATGGTGATTTCTTCGACCGGATATTGAATCTCGCCATGCTCCACCCAGAACCCCGCCGCGCCGCGTGAGTAGTCGCCGGTGACGTGGTTCACGCCCTGACCGAGCAGTTCTGTGACGAGCAGGCCGCGATCCATTTGTTTCAGCAGTCCGTCGAAATCCAGCTTGCCGGGACGCGCGATCAGGTTGTGCGTGCCGCCTGCGTTGCCGGTGGTTTTCATGCCGAGTTTGCGCGCGGAATAACTGCCGAGAAAATAACCTTGCAGCACGCCGCCATCAACAATCGCGCGGCGCTGCGTGCGCACGCCTTCGTCGTCAAACCCGCCGCTGGCGAGGCCGCGCGGGATGCCGGGGTCGTCGTCAATGTGGATGTGCGGGGCGAACACCGGCTTGCCGAGTTGGTCGAGCAGGAAGGAGGATTTGCGGTACAAACTACCGCCGCTCACCGCGCCGACGAAGTGGCCGAGCAGGCTGGCGGCGACCGGCGCTTCATACAGCACCGGCACTTGCATGGTGCCGAGGCGGCGCGATTTCAGGCGGCGCAGCGCGCGTTCTGCGGCGATGCGTCCGATCTCGTCCACGCGCAGAATTTCCGCCGCGTTGCGCGCTTCGCCGTACCAGTAATCGCGCTGCATCGCGTCGCCCTTGCCCGCGATCACGGCGCAACTGACGCTGTGGCGCGAAGTCGGAAAACCGGCCATGAAGCCCAGACTGTTCGCGGCGATGAAATGCGCTTCATGCACGTTGACCGTCGCGCCTTCCGAATTGGCGATGCGCTTGTCGCGCGCAAACGCCGCGTCCTCGCATTCGCGCGCCAGATCTATGGCCTGCTCAACCTCCAGATGCCAGGGGTGATAGAGATCGAGATCGGGAAATTCCGTCGCCAGTTCCGCCTTGTCCGGCAGACCGGCACAGTCGTCGCTGGCGGTGTGGCGGGCGATGGCGAGCGCGGCATCCACCGTGTCGCGCATCGCCTGCGGCGAAAAATCGGAGGTGCTGGCGTTGCCGCGCCGCTGACCGAGATACACGCTGACCACCAGATTCTTGTCGCGGTTGTATTCGATGGTTTCCACCGCGCCACGCCGCACGGTGACGCCCTGACCGAATCCGTCGGACACTTCCACCGCAGTGGCGGACGCGCCTTGTTTTTTGGCGTAGCGCAACAAGTCGTGTGCGATCTCGCGCAGGGTGGCATCGGAGTGGGAGAAGCGTTGGTCGGGTGTGTTCATGATTTGCAGATTCAAAACCTATTCACCACAGAGACACAGAGGAAACCCATCCCCACCCTCACCCTCCCCTTGAAGGGGAGGGAAGTTTTTCTCTGTGCCTCTGTGTCTCTGTGGTGAAAGTTTTTTGCCCTTCGATTTTTAACGGAAACCGTTATCATATCAACATCCGCTTTCCATTTCGCCACCATGCGCCGCCATCCCGAAGAAACCGCCGACACCGCAGACGACGCGCCGCTCAGCAAAACCAAAGTCAAGCAACAAATGCTGGCCTTGCAGGAACTCGGCGAGCAACTGGTCGCGCTGGGCGATGACCGTCTGCGCGAACTGGATCTGCCTGAGCGCTTGCTTGACGCCATCCGCGAGATGAAAAAGATCGGCAAGTTCGGCGCGCAGCGGCGGCAGATGCAATTCATTGGCCGCTTGATGCGCGAGGTGGAGCCTGAACCCATCATCGCCAAACTGGAAATCTGGAACGGCACATCGCGCCAGCACACCGCTTATCTGCATCGCCTGGAACGCTGGCGCGACCGGCTGCTGGAAAGCGACGCCGCGCTGACGGAATTGCTGGCCGAACATCCCGGCGCCGACGCGCAACGCCTGCGCGCCTTGATCCGCAACGCGCAAAAGGAAAAGGAATTGATGAAACCACCGAAAAATTATCGGGAGATTTTTCAGGTGTTGCGGGAAATTTTGCCGGAGGAAACGGCTAAGACCATTCACCACAGAGACACAGAGACACAGAGAAAAACTTCCCCTCCCCTTCAAGGGGAGGGTTAGGGTGGGGATGGGTTTCCTTTGTATCTCTGTGGTGAAAAGTTTTCAGGAGAGGACGATGCAATTTAATTTTTCTTTTCTACGCTGTTCTCCGTTTTTGTCTTTCTCTGTGCCTCTGTGTCTCTGTGGTGAAAGGTTTTAAAATCTCATGACCCCCATCGAACCCATCATCTGGGAAAGCGCCCCCTCGCCCCGGCACACAATCATCTGGCTGCACGGCCTCGGCGCGGACGGCAGTGATTTCGTGCCGGTCGCGCAGGCGATGCAACTGCCGGTCGCGGTACGCTACATTTTTCCCCACGCACCGCATCGCCCGATCACGATTAACGGCGGCTATGTCATGCGCGGCTGGTACGACATTCTCTCCGCCGATTTTTCCGCCCGCCTTGAAACCGGCAACGCCGGATTGACGGATGTGGACGGCATACGCGCGTCGCAAGCAGTGGTTGAGGAATTGATCGCGCAGGAAAAGCAGCGCGGCATCGCGGCAAAAAATATTTTTCTGGCGGGATTTTCGCAAGGCGGCGCGATCATTTTGTACGCGGGTTTGCGCCACGCGGAACCGCTCGGCGGTTTGATCGCGCTGTCCACATATTTGCCGCTGGCGGATCGAACCGCGGCGGAAATTCACGCAACCCCGCCGGTTTTTATCGGACATGGGCGTGAGGACACAATCATTCCTTCTGCGGCGGGCAAGCGGTCGGCCAAGACGCTTGCCGAATTGGGATGCGCGGTGGAATGGCATGACTATCCGATGCCGCATTCGGTGTGCATGGAAGAACTGCGCGATCTTCAGGATTGGCTCATTCGCCGCACGACAATATCAACTTTGCAGGCTGGGTAGAGCGCAGTTTCGTAGGCTGGGTAGAGCGCAGCGAAACCCAGCAGGTTCGGCGAATATCCCGCATCGCTGGGTTTCGCTGCGCTCTACCCAGCCTACGAGGCCGCCCAAATTGATACACTAGGCACATGAATCCGTTTGACGACCTTTCCCTCTCGACGCCGCAGTTTTATCTGACCGCGCCGTATCCGTGCAGCTACCTGCCGCGGCGCGCGGCGCGTTCGCAGGTGGTCACGCCCGGCTCGCCGATGACGACGGCGATTTATACGGGACTGGTGCAGCGCGGCTTTCGTCGCAGCGGCACCTACACCTACCGGCCACGCTGCGACGGCTGCCGCGCATGCGTGCCGGTGCGCGTCCCCGTCGCAGATTTCGCCCCCAACCGCGCGCAACGCCGCGCGATACAGCGTCACCAACAACTTGAAGTGTCATTTCATCCGCTGCGCTACAACGACGAGCATTTTGCTTTGTACCAGCGCTACCAGATCGCGCGTCACGACGACGACGGCATGGAGGGCGTCGATCAATACCGCAGCTTCATGCTGCAAAGCCAGATCGATTCCGTGCTGGTGGAATTTCGCGAACAGGGCGCGTTGCGCATGGTGAGCTTGATCGACGCGCTCGACGACGGCCTGTCATCGGTTTACACCTTCTACGACCCGGACGTGGCAAACGCCAGCTACGGCACATACAACATCACCTGGCAAATTGATTTGTGCCGCCGCATGGGGCTGGATTATTTGTATCTCGGTTACTGGATCGCCGAGAGCGACAAGATGGCGTACAAGGCGAATTTTCAGCCGCTGCAGAAATTGGTGGAGGGTGAGTGGACAAACTTGCCATCTACTCCCTCTCCCTTGATGGGAGAGGGTCGGGGAGAGGGTGAAAAGTGCATCGCCGCGCTGCCCCCTCTCCCCAACCCCTCTCCCACGAGGGGCGAGGGGCTTTGTGAGGCAAAGGATTGCAATTGATCTACCCCCTCCTCCGCCCCCTGCTGTTTTCCCTCGACCCGGAAACCGCTCACTACGCCACGCTGGACGCGCTGAAAGCCGCGCACACGCTGCTTCGCAAGCCGCGTCTCGCCGACAAGCCGCGCGCGGTGATGGGGCTGGAATTTCCCAATCCGGTCGGGCTTGCCGCCGGTCTGGACAAAAACGGCGCGTACATCGACGCGCTCGCCGCGCTGGGTTTTGGCTTCATCGAAATCGGCACCGTCACGCCGCGTCCGCAAAGCGGCAATCCCAAACCGCGTTTGTTCCGTCTGCCGCAGGCGCGCGGCATCATCAACCGCATGGGCTTCAACAATCTCGGCGTGGATGCGCTGATTGAAAACGTGAAGCGCGCGAAATACACGGGCATCCTCGGCATCAACATCGGCAAGAATGCCGACACGCCGATTGAACACGCGGCGAATGATTACCTGACCTGCTTGCGCAAAGTTTATCTCCACGCCAGTTACGTCGCCGTCAACATCTCCTCGCCGAACACGAAAAACCTGCGCCAGTTGCAGGGCGCGGACGAGCTGGATTCGCTGCTCGCGCAACTGAAGGCGGAACAGGAAACGCTCGCCGGTCTGCATGAAAAATATGTGCCGCTGGCAGTGAAAATCGCGCCCGATCTGAACAGCGAACGGATCAAGCAAATCGCCGGACTGCTGACGCGCCATCGCATCGACGGCGTGATCGCCACCAACACCACGCTGTCGCGCGATGGCGTGGAAAACCTGAAACACGGCCATGAAACCGGCGGACTTTCCGGCGCGCCCGTGCGCGAAAAATCCACCGCCGTGATTCACCAACTCGCCGCCGAACTGCAAGGCGCGCTGCCCATCATCGGCGTCGGCGGCATCCTCAGCGGCGCGGACGCGGCGGAGAAAATTCGCGCGGGCGCTGCGCTGGTGCAGATTTACACCGGCATGATTTATCGCGGCCCGGAACTGGTAAGGGAGGCGATCGAAGCGATATGAGCCACGAAAAATACGACGCGCTCATCGCCGCCTGCGCCCGCTTGCAACCGGTGCGCACCGCCGTCGTCCATCCCTGCGACGACATCTCGCTCGACAGCGCGCTGCAAGCGGCGGCGCTGGGCATCATCCAGCCGGTGCTGGTCGGCCCTGAGGCGCGCATTCGCGCGCTGGCGGAATCGCTCAATCTCGATCTGGCCGGCGTTGAGATTGTCGATGCGCCGCACAGCCATGCCGCCGCCGCGCAAGCCGTCGACATGGTGCGCGCGGGCGCTGCCGATGCGTTGATGAAAGGCAGTTTGCACAGCGACGAATTGCTCGGTGCGGTGGTGAGCAAAACGCTCGGCATTCGCAGCGAGCGACGCATCAGCCATGTTTTTGTCATGGACGTGCCGACCTATTCCAAACCGCTGTTCATCACCGACGCTGCCGTCAACATCAACCCCACGCTCGAAGAAAAAGCGGACATCGTGCAAAACGCCATCGACCTGGCGCACGCCGTCGGCATCGCAACGCCCAAGGTGGCGATTCTCTCCGCCGTGGAAACCGTCACCTCGAAAATTCCATCCACCCTCGACGCCGCCGCGCTGTGCAAGATGGCGGATCGCGGGCAGATTACCGGCGGGATGCTCGACGGCCCGCTCGCGCTCGACAACGCCATCAGCCGCGAAGCTGCCGCGCTGAAAAATATCAACTCGATGGTCGCGGGCGACGCTGACATTCTGGTCGTGCCCAATCTCGAAGCGGGCAACATCCTGGCCAAACAACTCATCTTCCTCGCCCATGCCGATTCCGCCGGCATCGTGCTGGGCGCTCGCGTCCCCATTATTTTTACCAGCCGCGCGGATAATATGCGCGCGCGATTGGCAAGCTGCGCGATTGCGGCGTTGTGTGTGGATGCGCAGGGGAAGGCACTGTGAAACCCCCTCACCCTAACCCTCTCCCCATGAATGGGGAGAGGGAAAATAGTCCCC
>JAITMU010000005.1 GCA_031277195.1 Gallionellaceae bacterium
GTGCTGATCAGCAGCAGCGCGGCCAGCGCCTCGGTGATCCAGAGTGCCGCGCCGGTCTTGATTTCGCGCCCGGCCTGCCAAATCCAGTGTCTGCCGGTGAGCGCAATAGCCAGCATGGCAAATGCGGCGGTCATGCCCGTGGCCCACATGCCGGGGGCGGCATGGGCATTCAGATAATAACGGGAAAGAAAAATCTTGTAAGCCAGAAATACCAGTATGAAAAACAGGATGATGGCTATCCATCCCCAGAACCATAAAAAATCCGTTGTGCTGCGCGATTGAAATGTATCGGGAATGCCGTTGATCCGCTGGCGCGACCATTTGATGATGCGGGATGCAAAATCAAACGCCTGATTTTTATGACCGCTGACGGTAAACAGGATTTCGGATGCGCCGTAAATCAGGTGAATCTCAAAATGGTTCTCGGTGCGGCTGGCGAGAAAGCGCGCGAACATCGGGCCGGGAAAGTGCCACGAGAAGATGCCCTGCCGCACCCATCCATCGGCGCGGATGGTGATGGCGAATCCAGCGCGGCCAAAGGACGGCAGGAAAAACAGCACGCAAGCACCCCACAACAGCCAGAAGGCAAACCACCCCCAATCGTCCGAAAACAGCGGGTTTTGCCCATGCCACGGCGGCAGCGGTACCCGCTGTGCCAGCCAAAGCCACGGCGCGACAAGGGCCAGCAAAAACGCCACCTGCAAAATCCGCCGCCCTGCTGGCGGACGAATAATCAGCCGGTCGGGCAATTCAACGATCTGGCTGCGGCTGTTCATCGGGGTTTGGCGTCGCGGGGCGAACGGAGAGGATGCGCACGCCGAATTTGTTTTCGGCTTGGGAAATCTCGATACCCGGCGCGCGGTTCCAGTCATTGAGCCGGTCGCACGAGTCGGCGAGGTATTCGATTTTTTGTCCGAGACTGGGTTCATCAATATAAAAGCGCAGGCGGCAGCGGATGCGGTTTCCGTTGGACGTGATGGTGTCGGCCTCGACCCGCTGGTGCAGCGTGACATTGGCGGTGGTCGCTTGGTTGTGCAGTTCCAGAAATTGCCCGATGCGCAGGGTGATGGCGCACCCGGCGGCGATCAAAAACAGGGCGGCCAGCGCGTGTAGCCACCGGATGCCCGCATTGGCCTTGATCCTTCGCCCGGCCAGTTGCTTCCAGTGCCAGCCCGCGATGATGAAGGCCACGGCGGCAAACCCCGCCGTGATGCCGATGGCCCACGCGCCGGGCGCGGCGTTGGCGTTCAGGTAATAGCCGAAGGAGGAAGATGCAACAGGCTCCAGCCTCGCCGTGATGAGCAATGCCGCCATGTAAAAGGCCAGCAAAGTCAGCGCCGTGGCCGCTGGTTTTTTTGCCCTCTCGGATTGACCAGTGTCAGGAACGCCGCCGATGTGCTGGCGTGCCCATTCGGTGATCCGGGGCGAAAAATCCTCTGCCTCGTCTGGCAGCAATACGGGGAAAGATACGCTGGATGCGCCGTGGGTCATCTGGAGTTTGCACAGTTGCTTGCTTGCGCCCTTTCTTGCTTTTGGGGGCTTGACACAGCGCACGGTCATGGGGCCGGGGAAGCGCCAGGCCGTCATGCCCCGGCGCACCCATCCGTCGGCATGAATCGTCAGGGCCATGCTGGTGCTGCCGCCGGTTTGCAGAAACATCCCCATCACCATGACGCCGAATACCAGAAACAAAACCAGCCACATCCAGTCGCCGCCAAAAAACAGGCTTTTCCCGCTCCACCAGGCGGGCAGCAGTATTCCGCCCGCCATGAAGAGCCAGACAGTGGCAAGGAGCAGGGCCAGCCCGCCATCCACTGGCGGTCTTTTGGCAAAACGGACGATCAGCCGATCTGGTTGCGTGATGAGTTCGACATCGCGGTTCACTGCGTGGCTCCCAATACGGTTCGCTTAACAAATATCCGTTCGGGTTGTTCAATGAGTCGGCTGTTGATGCACATGGCGCGGGTGGTTTTTCATTTGCGATTTATAGATATCACCGTCATTCCCGCGCAGGCGGGAATCCAGGGGCGTCTCCTCAGTCCGATTGTTTGAACAAGCGCCCTTGGATTCCCGCCTGCGCGCATGGGCGCTAACCTAAAGCGGTTTCCGCACCTCAAACCGTTCGGGCTGAGCTTGGTCGTTGCCTTGCGCCCCGGCTTCGACAAGCTCAGCCTGAACGGTTTTGGGTGTGCATGACAAGGCAAAAGCTCCTTAGGTTAGCGCCCATGCGCCTGCGCGGGAATGACGAAGGAAAAATTGCGCGCTTGGCACAAGCCGCAGCCGGGGGCGCAAGTCGGCTGCGGCTGGCGCTGCATGGGACTCGTCCGCCAAGCGGGCGAGGGGAGCCAAATCACCGCAAGTTGTAAAACGCCCCCCGCCCCGGATACTGGGCCATGTCGCCCAGGTCTTCTTCGATGCGCAGCAACTGGTTGTACTTGGCCATGCGGTCCGAGCGCGAGAGCGAGCCGGTTTTGATTTGTCCGGCGTTGGTGCCGACGGCGATGTCGGCGATGGTTGAGTCTTCGGTTTCGCCGGAGCGGTGGCTGATGACGGCGGTGTAGCCCGCGCGTTTGGCCATTTCGATGGCGGCGAAGGTTTCGGTGAGGGTGCCGATCTGGTTGATTTTGATGAGGATGGAGTTGGCGACGCCCTTGTCGATGCCTTCCTTCAGGATTTTGGTGTTGGTGACGAACAGGTCGTCGCCGACGAGTTGCACTTTTTGGCCGAGCTTTTCGGTGAGCAGTTTCCAGCCGTCCCAGTCGCCTTCGGCCATGCCGTCTTCGATGCTGATGATGGGGTATTTGTCGGCCCACGTGGCCAGCATGTCGGCCCATTGCGCGGCGGTGAGTTTGATGCCGCCTTCGCCTTGCAGCACGTACTGGCCGTCCTTGTAAAACTCGCTGCTGGCGCAGTCGAGGCCGAGCACGATGTCTTGCCCGGCGGTGTAGCCCGCGTCGCCGATGGCTTGCAGGATGAGCTGGATCGCCGCCTCGTGGTTTTCGACGTTGGGCGCAAAGCCGCCTTCGTCGCCGACGGCGATGCTCATGCCCTTGTCGGCGATGATTTTTTTGAGCGCGTGAAAGACCTCCGCGCCCTGTCGCAGCGCCTCGCGGAAAGAGG
This sequence comes from Gallionellaceae bacterium, assembly GCA_031277195.1. Lineage (GTDB taxonomy): Bacteria > Pseudomonadota > Gammaproteobacteria > Burkholderiales > Gallionellaceae > JAITMU01. The sequence goes on from JAITMU010000005.1 coordinate 3,121, forward strand.
GCGCGCCGACGGGGATGATCATGAACTCCTGCAAGTCCAAATTGTTGTTGGCGTGCGCGCCGCCGTTGATGACGTTCATCATCGGCACCGGCAACTGGCAGCCGTTCATGCCGCCAAAGTAGCGGTACAGCGGCAGGCCCGATTCTTCGGCGGCGGCGCGGGCCACGGCCATTGACACGGCGAGCATGGCGTTGGCGCCCAGGCGCGATTTGTTCTCGGTGCCGTCCAGGTCGATCAGGGTTTTGTCGAGAAAGGCCTGCTCGCTGGCGTCCAGCCCGAGCACGGCTTCGGA
>JAITMU010000035.1 GCA_031277195.1 Gallionellaceae bacterium
AGAAGCGCGTGTAGTTGATACCTGCGCCGACATAGGGATCGAAAGAGCCGCCCGGCGCAAAGTGATATTGCAGCAACAGTGTTGGCGGCAATTCCTTCACGCTGCCGATGGTTCCCAGCGCGCCCAGCTTGATGTCATGTTTTTGCGGATAAGTCAGAACGAGTTCAGCGGCGATGTTGTCGGTAAAGAAATAGCTGACATCCACTTCAGGAATCGTTTTGTCCTTGACTTCAAGCGTTCCAAGCGCTGTGCTTGTGTCTTTCAGATTAACGTTGACCGCGCGCAGACGCACCAGCCAGTCACCTCCAGCGGCGTAAACGTTGGAAGTCATCAATGCACCCAGAGCCAAAAGCAAAATCCCCTGTTTCTTCATGATTATTCTCCTTTAAGGTTTTCCAGCCAAAATGTTGCATACCACTTTTTATGATCGGGGCAATAACTGCTTAATTACCCTATAACCACATCGGCTATAAGTATAAAGGAAATATCGCGGCAAGGTTAAATGTCTTGTGGTGAAAGTGAGACAACGTTGGAGTTAGCGCATTTTGATGTATTTTTAATGCATTTTATAGGGAATTTCAAAGCAGGCAGGGATGAAGCGTAGCGGAATTTCAGCTTACGATGACTTGCCGCGATATTGCACTGCCTCTGCAATATGTGCTGTAAGCAGGCGCTCACTTTTTGATAAATCGGCTATTGTTCTGGCAACTCGCAGTATCCGGTGGCAGGCGCGTGCGGATAAATCCAGGCGTGCAATCGCTTGTTGCAGCAGGGCAGCGCCGCCTTCGTCCGGCGCGCATAGCGTATCGGTTTCGCTCGCGCCGAGTTGTGCGTTGGGCTTGCCCTGGCGCGCAAGCTGGCGTTCACGCGCGGCGGTGACGCGCTGGCGCATCGTTTCGCTGCTTTCGCCGTCGGCGGCTTTGAGCAAGTTTTCGCGCGGCACGGCGGGCACGGTGAGTTGAATGTCCAGGCGATCCAGCAGGGGGCCGGAAATCCGGTTGCGGTAGCGCATAATCTGATCCGGCGTGCAGCGGCATTTGCCGTCGTAATGGCCGAAATGGCCGCAGGGACAGGGATTCATCGCGGCGATGAGTTGAAATTGCGCGCGGAATTCGGCGCGGCGCGCGGCGCGGGAGATGGTGATGCGCCCGCTTTCCAGCGGTTCGCGCAAAACTTCGAGCACGCGCCGGTCGAATTCCGGCAGTTCGTCGAGAAACAGCACGCCGTGCATGGCGACGGAAATTTCCCCCGGGCGCGGATCGCTGCCGCCGCCCACCAGCGCGACGGCGGATGCGGTGTGGTGCGGCGATCTGAACGGGCGGATTTTCCAGCGGCTGACATCGAACGCGCCGCCGAGCGATTGCATGGCGGCGCTTTCCAGCGCTTCGGTTTCGCTCATCGGCGGCAAAATGCCGGGGAAGCGCGCGGCCAGCATGGATTTGCCGGTGCCCGGCGGCCCGCACATCAGCATGCTGTGGCCGCCTGCCGCCGCGACTTCCAGCGCGCGTTTGGCCTGCGCTTGTCCTTTTACTTCCTGCATGTCGGGAAAATGTTGCTCCGCCTTGTCGGTGCGGGGCTGGCGGCGCGTCAGGGTTTCGCGTCCGCTCAGGTGAGCGACAACCTGCAATAACGAATTGGCGGGATACACCGCCGCAGATTGCACCAGCGCGGCTTCGTCGGCATTAGCGGCGGGCAGAATGAACGCGCGCCCGCAGTGCGCGGCGTGGTGCACCATCGCCAACGCGCCGCGAATGGCGCGCAGTTCGCCGGTCAGCGCCAGCTCACCGGCGTATTCGTATTCGGACAGGCGATGGGCGGGAATCTGCCCGGATGCGGCGAGAATGCCGAGCGCAATCGGCAAATCGAAACGACCGCTTTCCTTGGGCAGATCGGCGGGCGCCAGATTGACGGTGATGCGGCGCGCGGGAAATTCAAACTGGCAACTCATCAGCGCGGCACGGACGCGCTCGCTGCTTTCCTTTACTTCGGTTTCCGGCAGTCCGACGATGGTGAAGCGGGGCAATCCGTTGGACAGATGCACCTCAACCGTAACCGGCGCGGCGTCCATGCCGGACAAGGCGCGGCTATGCAGAACCGCGAGTGACATGCCATCAGGATTTTTGCTGCGCCTCAAGCGCCGCGATGCGCGCTTCCAGCTCGTCCAGCTTTTGCCGCGCGCGCGCCAGCACTTCGGCTTGCACATCGAATTCCTCGCGCGTCACCAGATCCAGCTTGGAAAACCCCTGCGCCAGCAAAGCGCGGGCATTTTTTTCAAAATCCTTGACCGGACTGTTTGCCAGGGCATCGTTGAGTTTGGCGGAAATATCGTCCAAAAATTTCTGGTTCAGCATGATGAGCGTCCTGATGAATGGGATGAGGCAGTGTAGCAAAAAACCGGACGGGCGCATCCTGTCAAAACAGATAGGTTGCGGGAATGACGAGAGTCGTTTGCAGGTTGGGGAGAGCGATCCCTAATACGCCCACCGACCGAACCCGCTCCGATTCAGTATAATGCCCGCCATCATGGAACAACCCGCAACGCCTTCACCTGCGTTTTCATCTCTCGCCCTCGATCCGCAAATTCTGCGCGCCGTCGAAGAAGCGGGCTATACCGAACCCACGCCGATCCAGATTCAAGCCATTCCGCAAGTGTTGTCCGGGCGCGATCTGATGGCGATGGCTCAAACCGGTACCGGCAAGACGGCGGCGTTTACGCTGCCGTTGCTGCAACGTCTGTTGCCGCACGCCAACACCAGCGCCTCACCCGCGCGTCATCCGATTCGCGCGCTGATTCTGGCGCCGACGCGCGAGCTGGCGATTCAGGTGGGCGAAAGCGTCGAGGAGTATGCGAAGCATGTGCCGCTGCAATCCACCGTGGTATTCGGCGGCGTGGACATCAGGACGCAGAAACCCGCGCTGTTGAAGGGCGTGGAAATACTGGTGGCGACGCCGGGGCGTTTGCTGGATCACGTCGAAAGTCGCAATGTGATGTTGAACCAGGTGCAGGTGTTGATTCTGGACGAAGCCGACCGGATGCTGGACATGGGCTTCATGCCGGACTTGAAGCGCATCCTTACGCTGCTGCCGAAGCAGCGCCAGACTTTGCTGTTCTCCGCCACCTTCTCCGATGAAATCCGCAAACTGGCGCGGGACTTCCTGTCCAATCCCGCCACCGTTGAAGTCGCGCGCCGCAACGCAGCGGCAGACACGGTTCGACAGGCAGTCGTGGCAGTGAGTGAGGACGACAAATTCGACGCGCTGTGCGGCTTGATTCGCTCGCGTGACGCCAAACAAGTGCTGGTGTTCACCCGCACCAAGCTGACCGCCGCGCGTCTCGCGCGCCGTTTGCAGCGCAGCGGCATTCCTTCCAGCGACATTCACGGCGACCGCAGCCAGCAGGAACGCCTCAAGGCGCTGGATGCCTTCAAGGACGGCGAGATCATCGCGCTGGTCGCCACCGACGTCGCCGCGCGCGGGCTGGACATCGACCAGTTGCCGCTGGTGATCAACTACGAATTGCCGCCGAATCCAGAGGACTACATCCACCGCATCGGACGCACCGGCCGCGCGGGCGCCAGCGGCGAAGCCATCTCGCTGGTGGATAGGGACGAAGAACGATTGCTGAAAGATGTCGAGAAATTGCTGAAGCGCGATTTGCCGCGCGACCCCGCGCCCCGCGTTGCGCCCTCCACGCCGCGCCCCAACAAAATTTCCGCGCCAACAGACGACTGGTTTTCACGCCCTTACGAACCGACATCGGCTGTGGCTGCGACCAAGCAGGCAGAACCCGTTCCCGCGAGGGAAGCAGAACCGAAAAAACAGGTAGCCGCTTTGTTGCGCGGAGGCAAGCTCTAACTTTTTCTCCGTAAGCTCGTAGATACTGTAATCCCCGTCAAGCGCCATGCAATACAGGATCGAAAGCGCGCCCCGATTTGAGCACGCCGAAAGCGACATGAATAATCTTCCGCATCATGGCGCCGATAATGAGCAT
>JAITMU010000036.1 GCA_031277195.1 Gallionellaceae bacterium
GTCGGTATCAACAACACCACGGTGCCGGTGCTGCATCTGGTGAACGCGGTGTTCCCGACTCTTTTCGCGGCAGAAGTTCATCTGCTGGTGGCTTTTCCGGCTGGACGCTTGTCCTCAATGCGCGAACGCGCGCTCGTGGCGAGCGCTTATTTTGCCGGGACGATATTGCAGGCGGCGCGTTACGGATTCGATGTGAATTTCTCGCTGGAGTCGGTGGGCTGGAATCCTTACAGCGCGCTCAGCGTGACGCAGTTGACCCTTGCGACGCTGGTTGGCATCGCCACCGCCGCGCTTTTGATATTGCGTTTGGCGCGCGCCTGGCCAAACCGTTTGCTCGCCCTGGTCTATGGCGGCGGGATGCTCCTGATGATGTTTGGTCCCCTCACGACATGGGCGTTCAGCCTGTGGTGGCCTGAATCTGTCGAATACGAAGTGGTGCGCGATTCGATTCAGTTGCTGATGGTCGCCGGCCTGCCGGTGATGTCGCTGACGGCCTTCCTGCTCGGCGATTTTCGCCGTGTGGCCGAGCTGGAAACGCTGAGCGTCTGGCTGGGCGAAACAGAGGCGTCGCGCCTGCCCATCCGCGACGCGCTGGCGCGCGCGCTCGGCGATCCGACGCTGGCGGTGAGTTACTGGTCAGGCGAATTGCAAAACTGGGTGAGCGCGACGGGGCAACTGCTCGCCGAGCCGGACGGCAAAGCAGGTCGCGCGCGTCACGAGATTCGTTTGAGCGCCTCGCCCATCGCCGCCATCGAATACGACAGCACATTGCTGAGCGACCCGCACGAAGTCGAACGCGCCGCCAGTCTGGTTGCGCTGGCGCTGGAACGCGAGCGGCTCTCCGTTGAATTGTTCGCGTCGCGGCAAGCGGTGATCGAATCGCGCGAACGCCTGTTTGGCGCGGCAGAGGCGGAACGCCGCCGCATCAGTCGCGGACTGCACGATGGCCTGCAAGCCCGGCTGGTGTTGATCGGCATTCAGGCGCAGCGCATCGCCACCGCGCCGGGCGATGAAGTGGCGCAACGCGCCACCGCCTTGCGTGAGCATGTCGATCAGGCCGCCGACGAACTGCGCGCCTTTGTTCACGATCTGGTGCCACCGGCGTTGATCGAACTGGGCGTGGTCGGCGCGGTGGACGAACTGGTGCAAGCCATGCCCATCCCCACGGATTTAACCGCCATGTTGCCGGAGCGTCTGGGCAATACCGTTGAAACCACGGTGTATCTGGTGGTGGCCGAAGCCTTGACGAATGTGGTGAAACATTCCGGCGCGACGCATTGCACGGTGTCGTTGCGCGCCGATGACACGCAACTGCACATTCTCATCGCTGACAATGGCAAAGGCGGAGCCGCGCCCGACCCGAACACGGCGCGCAGCGGCACCGGGCTCGCGGGCATCGCAGATCGGGTCGCGGCGATTGGCGGCAGCAGCGGAGTGGAAACGCAAGCACAGGGAGGCACGCTGTTATGGGCGCGGATTCCATACGAGTCGTGATTGCTGAGGACGAAATGCTGATTCGGCGCGGCCTCGAAGCCGTGCTCGAAGGCAGCGATTTCACGATCGTGCGCACCGTCGGCACGGCCGCGGATCTGGTCGCCGCCGTTCGTGATGACGCGCCCGGATTGGTCATCACCGATATCCGGATGCCGCCAGGCTACAGCAACGAAGGGCTTGCCGCTGCGCTGGAGATACGCGGCACCTGGCCTGCCACTCCGCTTTGCGTGCTGTCCCAGTATGTGCTGGCGCGCTCCGCCCGCGCGCTGCTCGACATGGATGGTGGCGGGATCGGGTATTTGCTCAAGCAGCGGATCACCCATATCAATGAGTTTTTATCCGACTTGCGCCGGATTGTCGGCGGGGAGGCGGTGCTTGATCCCACGGTGGTCGAACAACTGCTGAATCGCGCGGATCAGGCGGGCATGCCCATCGTCCAGCTCACGCCGCGCCAGCGTGCCGTGTTGGCGCTGCTGGCGGAAGGTCGCTCGAACGCAGCCATCGCCGCCCGCCTTTTCATCTCCGAAAAAACCGTGGTCAACCACATCACCAGCATCTACACGACGCTTGGCCTGCAACTCGACGACGATTCCCACCGGCGCGTGCAAGCTGTGCTGGCGTATCTTTCCAGTCGGTGATTCCTCGCCCTACCTCTCCACTGTCATTCCATTACCCTCGTCATTCCAGCGAACGCTGGAATCCAGCAGATTAAATAACACCGCGCAGCGGACAACACCATGATGTTGTCCGGCTACGCCGGAGTATTTTGATAAAAGTGCTGGATTCCAGCTTGCGCTGGAATGACGAGGAGTAGGGCGGGGCGAGCCCCCCCTACGCCAACGCCCGCGCGTGATGCGCGAAATGTTCGCCGATGAAGCTGGCGATGAAGTAATAGCTGTGGTCGTAGCCTTCGCGGATATTCAACCGCAAGGGATGATTCGCCGCGCGGCAGGCGTCGCGCAACAATTCCGGTTTGAGTTGATTCGCCAGAAATTCATCCGCGCCGCCTTGATCCACCAGCAACGGCAACCGCTCGGTCGCGGTCTTGACCAACTCCACCGCGTCGTATTGTTTCCACGCTTCGCGGTCATTGCCCAGATACGCGGAAAACGCTTTCTCGCCCCAGGGCGCTTGTGACGGCGCAACGATGGGCGAGAATGCCGACACGCTGCGATAGCGCCCCGGATTGCGTAATGCAATCGTCAACGCGCCGTGCCCGCCCATCGAATGCCCGCTGATGGCGCGCGCGTCGCTGGCGGGGAAATTCGCTTCGATCAAGGCGGGCAATTCCTCGACCACGTAATCGTGCATGCAGTAATGCTGCGCCCAGGGTGGTTGCGTGGCGTTGAGATAAAACCCCGCGCCTTGCCCCAGGTCGTAAGCCGCGTCGTTGGCGACGTCATCGCCGCGCGGGCTGGTGTCGGGCGCGACGACGATGATGCCGTGTTCGGCGGCGTAACCTTGCGCGCCTGCCTTGGTGATGAAATTCTGCTCGGTGCAAGTCAGGCCGGAAAGCCAGTACAGCACAGGACATTTTTTGCCTTGCAGCGCGGCAGGCGGCAGATAGACGGCGAATTTCATTTCGCAGTTCAGAGTGGCAGAAGTGTGCTGCCAGACTTCCTGATGACCGTCGTGGCTGGTGTGGTGTTCGATGCGTTGCATGATGAGGTCCTTTGGGGATGGAGTTGATGCTGCCCCCTCTCCCCAACCCCTCTCCCGCAAGGGGAGAGGGGCTGCATTTACTCCCTCTCCCTTGATGGGAGAGGGTGGGGGAGAGGGTGAGCGTTTCTCAATAATGAATCACCGCCCGAATCGACTTGCCCTCGTGCATCAAATCAAACGCACGGTTGATCTCATCCAGCGGCATGGTATGTGTGACGAAGGGCGCAAGCTGGATGTCGCCGCGCATGGCTTCTTCCACCATGCCCGGCAACTGCGAGCGGCCTTTCACGCCGCCGAACGCCGTGCCCATCCATTTGCGCCCCGTCACCAACTGGAACGGGCGCGTGGAAATTTCCTGACCTGCGCCCGCCACGCCGATGACGACGCTTTGCCCCCAACCGCGATGCGCGCATTCCAGCGCGGCGCGCATCACTTTGACGTTGCCGATGCACTCGAAACTGTGATCCACGCCCCAGCCGGTCATTTCCACGATGACTTGCTGGATGGGTTTGTCGTGATCCTGCGGATTCACGCAATCGGTCGCGCCGAATTCGCGCGCCAAGTCGAACTTGGCCGGATTGGTGTCAATGGCGATGATGCGTCCGGCCTTGGCGCGTTTCGCGCCTTGCACCACAGCCAGACCGATGCCGCCCAAACCGAACACGGCCACGCTGTCGCCCGCCTGCACCTTGGCGGTGTTGGCGACCGCGCCCAGGCCGGTGGTGACGCCGCAGCCCAGCAAACACACTTGTTCGGGATTGGCGTCCGGATTGATTTTCGCCAGCGACACTTCCGCCACCACGGTGTATTCGCTGAACGTGGAGCAGCCCATGTAGTGATAAACCGGCTTGCCCTGATACGAAAAACGCGACGTGCCATCAGGCATGACACCCTTACCCTGCGTGGCGCGCACCGACACGCACAGATTGGTCTTGCCCGATTTGCAGAACAGGCATTCGCCGCACTCGGCGGTGTAAAGCGGAATCACATGATCGCCCGGCGCAACGCTGGTCACGCCCTCGCCGACTTCCACCACGATGCCCGCGCCTTCATGCCCCAGCACCGCCGGAAACAGTCCTTCGGGGTCTGCGCCAGACAACGTGAACGCGTCGGTATGGCAGACGCCGGTGTGCGTGATCTTGACCAGCACCTCGCCTTTCTGCGGCGGCGCAACATCAATCTCGACAATTTCAAGGGGTTTGCCAGCTTCAAAGGCAACGGCGGCGCGTGATTTCATGTGGGTTTCCTCTCGGTGATTTTCGGAATGGAGCGGGATGGATTGTAAACGCCATCTGGTTTGGCGGAAACCATTGGCTAACTCAGACAAGGGTTTATGAAAACCCCGCTTCCTGATAGCATTACGGCTTCGATAAAACCTGGTCAAAACGGCGCTAATCCGCTGTTTTTCGATACTCATTCCCGACAATATATGAGCACTATGCAAGCCATTCGTGGCATGAATGACATCCTGCCCGACGAGACCGAGCGTTGGTTTGATTTTGAGGAGACGGTGCGGGACTGGCTGAGGCGTTACGGTTATCGCAACATCCGCATGCCGTTGCTGGAATCGACGGCGCTGTTCAAGCGCGCGATTGGCGAGGTGACGGACATCGTTGAGAAGGAGATGTACAGCTTCGAGGACAGCCTCAACGGCGACCAGTTGACCTTGCGTCCGGAAGGCACGGCGTCCTGTGTGCGCGCCGTGCTGCAACACAACCTGCTGTACAATGCGCCGCAGCGTTTGTGGTACAGCGGTCCGATGTTTCGCCATGAGCGTCCGCAAAAAGGACGCTATCGCCAGTTTCACCAGATCGGCGTGGAAGCGCTGGGTTTTGCGGGTCCCGACATCGACGCGGAAATGATTTTGATGTGCGCGCGGCTGTGGCGCACGCTCAACATACGCGATGTGACGTTGCAACTGAACACGCTGGGCGATGCGGCGGCGCGGCAGCGGCATCGGGACAAGCTGGTCGCTTACTTTGAGCAGCACAAGGCAGCGCTGGATGCCGACGCGACGCGACGCCTTTACAGCAATCCTTTGCGTATTCTCGACAGCAAGAATCCGGCGATGCAGGACATCATTGCAGGCGCGCCGCAGTTGATGGACGAGCTGGACGACGAGGCGCTGAATCACTTTGCGGCGGTGCAGGAAATTTTGCGTCGCCACGACATCGCGTTCGAGATCAATCCCCGGCTGGTGCGCGGTCTGGATTATTACAATCGCACCGTGTTTGAATGGGTGACGACACGGCTCGGCGCGCAGGGCACGGTTTGCGCGGGTGGTCGTTATGACGGCCTGATCGAGCAGATCGGCGGCAAGCCGCAACCCGCCTGCGGTTTTGCGATGGGCGTGGAGCGTTTGCTGGCGCTGTTGCACGAAGATGGCATGGAAAGCGATCCCGCGTGGGCGGACGTTTACATCGCGCATCAAGGCGAACTGGCGGGCGCGGTGGCGGACGAAACGGCGGAGCGTTTGCGCGACGAAGGCTTTGATGTGGTGCTGAATTGCGGCGGCGGCAGTTTCAAGTCGCAGATGAAAAAAGCGGATGGCAGCGGCGCGAAGTATGCGGTGATTATCGGCGATGATGAAGCGAAAGCGGGATTCGTGACGCTGAAACCCTTGCGCGGCGGCGAGCAGGAGCAGGTGGCG
>JAITMU010000101.1 GCA_031277195.1 Gallionellaceae bacterium
GTGACCGTGTTTTTCAACAGAACCACGTATTGATCGAATGACTCGACCTGGCCTTGCAGTTTGATGCCGTTCACCAGATAGATCGCCACTTGCACGTGTTCCTTGCGCAAGGCGTTCAGAAACGGGTCTTGTAATTGTTGCCCTTTGTTGGTCATGGTGTTCGCGCCTTTCTGATTATTATGGGACGATAACTCTACTGGATTTTTGCTGCCGCCGAAAGAGCCAGCAAACTGGTACAGTAGGAAAAACGCCGAGGGAAAAAGTTCAACCCGGCAAATAAAAATACTCGCTTAACAGGGACGACACTCATGCAAGCAATTCAAAAATACACCGATGGTTTGGGGCTGCTCGCAATCACCGCCTGGGCAGGCGGATTATGGGGCGTAGGGTATCTGGCGGTACCGGTGCTGTTCGGTTCGTTGCAAGACCGGATGCTGGCTGGCGCCGTAGCCGGCAAAATGTTCACGGCGGTCGCTTATGTAGGCATCGTGTGCGCGGTTTATCTGCTGGCTTACCGGCTTGCGCTGTACCGCAAAGCCGCGCTGCGGCAATCGGTGTTCATCATCGTTGCCATCATGCTGGCGTTGACGCTGATCGGGCTGTGCGGCATCCAACCCGCCATCGCGGAAATCAAAGCGCAAGTCGCGCCCGGCAGCGTGGCAGACAGCCCGCTCGCCGGACGATTCGGCATGTTGCACGGAATGGCCAGCATGATCTACCTGCTGCAAAGCCTGCTGGCGGCGGTGCTGGTTGTGCGAGCGCGCAATTCGTAGGTGGCGGCGGGAAGAAAATGAACACGCTCCCCTCTCACTACCAAAGCCTCGGCGGCGCAGAAAAAATCCGCGCGCTGGTGCAACGGTTTTATCAACTCATGGATGAACTGCCGGAGGCTTACGGCATCCGCAAGCTGCATGCCACCGATCTTTCCGGTGCCGAGGAGAAGCTGTTCAAATTCCTGTCCGGCTGGTCAGGCGGGCCGCAACTGTATGTGAATGAATACGGTCATCCGATGTTACGCAAACGCCATCTGCCGTTTCCCATCGGCGACGCGGAGCGCGATCAATGGATGATGTGCATGAATCTGGCGCTGGATGAGGTGGTGGAAGATGCAAAGCTGCGCGCCAAACTGGCGGCGGCATTCAGGAAGGTGGCGGATCACATGCGGAATCAATGACGCATGGGTTGCGGTTCGCTGCGCTCGCCGCGCAACCTATAAACGCAAAGGGCAAGCCTCACGGCTTGCCCTTTGCGTTACGGATTTCAACCCCGTCAGTTTTTAGTGCTCGCCCAACACCGCCACGGTGATATTCACCACCACGTCGGTGTGCAGCCCGATGCTGATCGGGTAATCGCCGATCTGCTTCAGATGACCTTCCGGCATGCGCACTTGCGATTTTTCCACGTTGTAGCCTTGCGCCGCCAGCGCATCAACGATGTCGGCGTTGGTCACGGAGCCGAACAGCTTGCCGTCCACACCGGCCTTTTGCACGATCTGCACGGTCAGGCCGTTGAGCTTTTCACCAAAGGCTTGCGCTTCGGCCAGCTTGGCGGCTTCTGCGGCTTCCAGTTCGGCGCGACGCACAGCGAATTCAGCCACATTGTTTTCGGTCGCGCGCTTGGCCTTGCCTTGCGGGATCAAAAAGTTGCGGGCGTAGCCATTTTTCACTTTGACCACATCGCCCAGCTTGCCGAGGTTGGCCATTTTTTCCATCAGAATTACTTGCATGTCCGCCGCTCCTTAGTGCAAATCGGTGTAAGGCAACAGAGCCAGATAGCGCGCGCGCTTCACCGCCACGCTCAACTGACGCTGGTAGCGCGTCTTGGTTCCGGTGATGCGCGCCGGAATCAGCTTGCCGTTTTCGCTGATGAATTCCTTGAGGATGTTGATGTCCTTGTAATCCACCTCGGCGATTTTCTCCGCGGTAAAGCGGCAGAATTTGCGGCGCTTGAACAACGAACGCGATGCGTTGTTCTTCTTTTCGTCTTTCTTCTTAAATACACGAGCCATGCTTATGCTCCTTCATTCAATACGATAATGTTGTCTATGTGCATCACCAGTTGCGCGATGCGCAAACTGCGCTGAGCCAGGAATCCTTCTGCCCGCACCCGTTGTCCGTTTCGCATTCCGCTTGCCTGTCTGGCAACTTCGCCCAGCGCCAGCGCGGGAATGTCGCATTTCACTTGTCTTGGCATTCCGGCTTCCTGTTGCGTGGAAGCGTGGCGGATTTTAAAACTGACTTGTGCGATGCCGGCCGGGGTGTAGCGCAATCCGTCCAGTTCAACCAGCTCACCGTCAACGACGAACCGGTTGCGGCTTTCCATCCGATCAGGATTCCGCTGCGGCTTCGGCTGGCGCTGCTTCCGCAGGCGCGGCGTCAGCGGCAAACGCCGAATCGGTCAGCGAGCGCGACTTTTCTTCCTTCATCATCGCGGAAGGAATCGTCACGGCAGTTTTGGTCTTGACGGTCAGATGGCGCAGCACGGCGTCATTGAAGCGGAACGCGTGCTCCAGTTCGTCCAGGGTTTCCTGACCGCACTCGATGTTCATCAGCACATAATGCGCCTTGTGGATTTTCTGGATCGGGTAAGCCAGTTGGCGGCGACCCCAGTCTTCCAGGCGGTGAATATGTCCGCCCTTGGACGTTACCAGTGTGCGATATCGCTCGACCATCGCGGGCACTTGCTCGCTCTGATCGGGATGCACGATGAATACGATTTCATAATGTCGCATCGTTACTCCTTGTGGATTAAAGCCCCCCGCCATGCGTGAACGGTGGAGCAAGGTTTTGGGAGCGCAGGATTATAGGGAAAAAATAAGGCAAGTCAAGGGGAAAGCCGGTCTCCAAAGTATTAGCTGACATAAGCTCCGGTTGCGTCGCCCTGTCGATTCTGGTATTAAAGCCGGCTTTGCTGCACATGGTTCGCTCGTTTCCGGAGAAAGTAATGCCCGTACAAGCCACAAAACCCATCGCCTCCTACAAGCCCAAAAAGGGCGAGGCGTACATGAATCCCAAGCAACTTGACCACTTCCGCGCCATCCTGAATGGCATCAAGGCGGAGTTGAGCGAAGACATCGACCGCACGGTGCATACCATGCAGGACGAAGCCACCGTGTTTGCCGACCCGAATGATCGCGCCAGCCAGGAATCCGATGTCAGCCTGGAACTGCGCAACCGCGACCGCGAACGCAAGCTGATCAAGAAAATCGACGAAATGCTCGCCAAGATCGACAGCGGCGATTACGGTTATTGCGAGAAGTGCGGCATTGAAATCGGCCTGAGCCGTCTGGAAGCGCGGCCTACGGCGACGCTTTGCATTGATTGCAAGACGCTGGATGAAATCCGCGAGAAGCAGGTGGCCAAGTAACGTTTGGCTGCTTGCCCCCCCACCCCAACCCTCCCCCCATAAATGGGGAGAGGGAGCGTTTAGACCGACACCCTGACTTCCACTCCCAACGCGCGAATGCGCGCAGCGAAACCTTCCATCTGCTCCAACGATAACGCCGTCAGCCGTGGCGCTTCCGGCTGCAACGACGGACGCGCCAGCGTGTAGAGCAAGACGCCGCGCACCTTGGTGCCGTCACGCAGCAAATCTGCCAGCAACGCCAGATAATCCGCCTCGTCCTGCGCAGACGGCGGTTCGCCGTCCAGCGCGAACCAGCAGGTTTGCAGCCAGGTCGGACACAACGCCGCCGCGGTGGCGAAATGGCTGCGCACCTTGTCCATCGCCGTGTGCGTGTCGTTGACGAGCCTCATGCCCGTTTCGCTGGCGCGGTCGAGTTTGAACCAGACTTCGCCGTTGATCTCGTTCATGCGGCGCAAACCGCGCTGCACGTTCTCCCGATGCGTCAAGCTGCCGTTGGTAATCAATACGGTTTTGACGGTGGCATCCAGCCCGGCGGCTTCACGCACCCGCGCGATGCAATCGATCACCTCGGCAAATTCCGCCGCGCTGGTCGGTTCGCCATTGCCGGACAGGGCGATGTCGTTGATGCGCCGCATCCCTTCCGGCACGCGCTGCCGCATGAAATCGCCATGCAGCAACTCACGCAGAAATCCGCTCAATTCGCGCTCCAGCAAGGCAAGATCAACCGGCGGCGCTGTGCCGCGCGCCAGTTCCGGCACCTGGCAGTAAATGCAGCGCCAGTTGCAAGCGTTGTCGATATTGAGATTAACACCGACCGACACCCCGCCCGCGCGGCGCGAGACCACCGGATAGACATAGCGCAACCCCGCGCTGTCGCGGCTGTGGTCGGTGGGAGTGAGAGGATTCATGCAAAAGCCAGGGCGCAAGTTGGAAGACGTAAAACGTAAGCCAACCCTCTTACATCTTACGTCTTACGTCTTGCCGCCCCCAATCCGCTAAAACTTCGGCAAATACCCCATCGGATCCACCGGCTTGCCCTGTTTGCGAATCTCGAAATGCAGCTTGACCTGATCCGCATCGGAGTTGCCCATCTCGGCAATCTTCTGGCCTTTGCTGACATCCTGGCCTTCCTTCACCAGAATCTGGTTGTTGTGCGCATAGGCGCTGAGATAGGTGTTGTTGTGCTTGATGATGACGAGCTTGCCGTAGCCGCGCAGACCGCTGCCGACATACACCACCTTGCCCGCCGCGCTGGCCGACACCGGCTGACCCATTTTCCCCGCAATCTCGACGCCCTTGCGGCCTGCGCTTTCGGAAAAACCGGCAATCAGTTTGCCGTCGGTCGGCAATCCCCAGTTCAGTTCGTCGCCGCCCGCCGCAACCGGCGGCGCGGATGCAGCCGCCGCTGGCGCAGCGACAGTCGATGCGGGCGGCGCAGCAGCCGGTGCGGAACCGGACGGCTGCGCGCCCGTCATCTGTGCGAGCGCTTTATCGGAATAGGGCAGTTTGGCGACCTTGGGCTGCGTCAAAGTCGGCGGCGGCAAGGGCGTGACAGTAACCGCTGGCGGCAAGCGCGTTTCCTCCGTGCGCGCTGGCGCAGTGACTTGACCGACAGCAGGCGACGACGACAGCCGTAATTCCTGTCCGACGCGGATCATGCTCGGATCCTGAATGCCATTGATGGCGGCGAGTTCGCGATAATCAATGCCGTTGTTGAATGCAATGCTGAACAGGGTATCGCCCGGTTGCACCACATACGTCTTGCCGGATGCCGCCGATGGCACGGCCGCGCCGCGCGCGATGCCGCGCTCGGACACGGGCGCAGGCGGGCCGTCCGATCTGCACCCCGCCAGCACGACGACCAGCACAACGCACAACCCGCCCGCGGAAAGACGCTTCGTCATGTTTTCCCCATCAACAATGGCACAAAATGCACCGTTTCCAGGCGCGTTTCATGAAATCCTTTTTCGTCGCGTTCGATCAGGCAAAGCTGCTGCTCCTGAGCGCCCAGCGGCAGCACCATTCTACCACCCAGCGCAAGCTGCCCCATCAGCGCGGGCAACACATGCGTGGCCGCTGCGGCGAGGATGATGCCGTCAAACGGCGCGGCTTCCTGCCAGCCTGCGCCGCCGTCGCCGTATCGCAACGTGACATTGCTTGCGTTCAATTCCTGCAACAGACTGACGGCGCGCTCATACAGCGGCTGCACGCGCTCGATCGTGTACACCTTGTGCGAGACCTGCGCCAACACCGCGGCCTGATAACCGCAGCCGGTGCCGACTTCCAGAACGCGGTTCATCTGGCGTCCGGCGCGCATCACTTCAATCATGCGCGCGACGATGTAAGGCTGGGAAATCGTTTGACCAAAACCGAGCGGCAGGGAAACGTTGTCATAGGCGCGACTCGCCAGCGCCTCATCCACAAAAATATGACGCGGCACCATGCTCATCGCCGCCAGCGTCATTTCATCGGTGATGCCCTCTGCGCGCAACCGCTCTATCATGCGATTGCGCGTGCGCTGCGAAGTCATGCCGATGCCGCGGTAACGTTCGCTCATCTCGCGTCCCGCTCCATCAGCCAGCCGCTCACGGCATCGAGCTGGGCGTATTGCGTGAGGTCAATTTGCAACGGCGTCACCGACACGCAACGATGCTCCACCGCGTAAAAATCCGTGCCCTCGCCCGCATCCTGCGCGCCGCCTGCCGCGCCCACCCAGTAAACCGTTTCGCCGTGCGGATTCAATGATTTGACGACCGGTTCGGCGCGATGACGCCGCCCCAAACGAGTGACCACCACATCGTCGATCTGCTCGTAGGGAATGTCCGGCACGTTGACGTTGAGCAACCAGGGCCAGTTGTGCAGCTTGCGCTCAAACTGCCGCACCAGATTCGCCGTCACGCGCGCCGCCGTGTCGTAATGCGCGTGCCGTTTGCCGACCAGCGAAACCGCGATGGACGGGACGCCGAGCAAATATCCCTCGGTCGCCGCCGCCACCGTGCCGGAATAAATCGTGTCGTCGCCCATGTTCGCGCCCGCGTTGATGCCCGAAATCACAATGTCCGGCAACGCATCCAGCATCCCCGTGACAGCCAGGTGCACGCAGTCGGTCGGCGTGCCATTGACGTAATAAAAACCGCTGGCAGCGCGGCGCAAATTGAGCGGACGATCCAGCGTCAACGAATTGCTCGCACCGCTGCGGTCACGCTCCGGCGCCACCACCGTCACCTCGGCGATGGCCGACAGCGCCTCCGCAAGGCACGCCAATCCCGGTGCGAAATAACCATCGTCGTTGCTAAGCAGGATATGCATGGAAATGGGTAATGAAATCGGTGTTTTTTCCCGTGGATTATAGCCCAGACGCAATGGGCGGGTTGCGCGCTACGCGGCATCCAGAAAATTAAAACCTTGACCACAGAAGCACAGCGGCACAGAGAAATTCAACTGCAAAACCAAGCGCCGAAGGTGGCATCTCTGCCGTCATTCCAGCGCAAGCTGGAATCCAGCGCGTTTATCAAAATACTCCGGCGCAGCCGACAACATGGTTTTGTCCGCTACGCGGAGTGTATGTTTCTGCTGGATTCCAGCTTGCGCTGGAATGACGGCAGAGGTGCCGCCTGGATGGTTTTGCTTTTCTCCGTGCCGCTGTGTCCCTGTGGCAACAGCTTTTGATTTTCGTTTAATCAAACCGTAACACAAGCCCCGCATGATGCGCGCCGATGGTTCAAGTCCGCTCAATTTTCATCTCGGATGTTCACCTCGGCACGCGCGCGTGTCAGGCGGATCGTCTGCTGGATTTTCTTCGTGAATACGAAGCGCAAAATGTTTTTCTGCTCGGCGACATTATCGATTTCTGGGCTATGCGCCGCGCCATTCACTGGTCGGCGACGCAGAATACCGTCGTGCAGAAACTGCTCCGCCGCGCGCGCCACGGCGAACGCATCATGCTGATTCCCGGCAACCACGACGAGGCGCTGCGCGAATATGTCGGCGCGGTGTTCGGCGACATCGAACTGCATCAGGAACACGTTCACCAGACCGCCGACGGTCGCCGCTTTCTGCTGGTCCACGGCGACGACTACGATCAGGTTACCCGCCATCACCGCTGGGTCGCGCTGCTGGGCGACAGGGCATACGACCTGCTGGTCTGGCTCAACGGCATGTTGTCCTGGACGCGGCGCAAACTGGGCGTCACGGGTTACTGGTCGCTGGCCGGTTACGCCAAACGCCGCGTCAAAGCCGCGCTGCAATTCATTTTCGATTTTGAATCGGCGGTCATCCATGCCGCGCGCCGGCGCGATCTGCACGGCGTCATCTGCGGCCACATTCATTACGCCGCGCTGCGCGAGCTGGACGGGCTGATTTATGCAAATTGCGGCGACTGGGTGGACAGTTGCACCGCCATCGTCGAACACATCGACGGAAAGCTGGAATTGATCGAGTGGGGAGCGACAAAAACATGCGCGTCCTGATGGTGTCGGACGTTTATTTTCCGCGCATCAACGGCGTCTCCACCGCAATCGACACCTACCGTCGCTCGCTGTCGCAGGAAGGCATCGACATACGCTTGATCGCGCCGGATTACGGCCTCACGACGGGCGATGAAAGCTGGATCAAGCGCATCCCGTCCCGCCCCGTGCCGCGCGACCCCGAAGATCGATTGATGCGCCGCCAAGCCCTTGCCCAAGCGACGCTGGAAGCCGCGCGCGACGCCGATCTGATTCACATCCAGACGCCGTTTTTCGCCTACTACGCCGCCATGCGCGCGGCGAAACAGCTCGGCCTGCCGGTGATAACGACCTATCACACGCTGTTTGAAGAATATTTCAAACACTACGCGCCCTTCGTTCCCGCGCCCTTGCTGCGCGCCGCCGCGCGCAAATTTTCCCGCGCGCAATGCGATGCGACGAATGCCGTCATCGTCCCGTCGCGCGCCATTCAGCAACGCTTGCTGGATTACGGCGTCCGCTCGCCGCTGCACATTTTGCCGACCGGCATTCCGCTATCGCGCTTCTCCGTCGGCGACCGCCAGCGTTTTCGCCGCCAGCACGGCATCGCGGAAAATCAGCCGATGGCGCTCTATGTTGGTCGCGTGGCGCACGAGAAAAATCTGGATTTCCTGCTCGATGTCGCCGCGCTGACAAGACAGCGCGTGCCGGATTTCCTGTTGATGATCGCCGGTGAAGGTCCGGCGCTGCCGCATCTGCGCGAACGTGTCGCGCGCGAAGGTTTGCAGAATTGCGTGCGCTTCACCGGCTATCTGGATCGCCTGCATGAATTGCCGGATTGCTACGCCGCCGCAGACGCCTTCGTGTTCGCCTCGCGCACGGAAACGCAGGGATTGGTGCTGCTGGAAGCGATGGCGATGGGCGTCCCCGTGGTCGCGCTGGCCGTCATGGGAACCGTGGACATTCTGGAAAACGCGAGCGGCGCAGTCGTGCCCGCCGATGACATCACCTGTTTTGCAAACGACCTCGGCGATCTTCTGCTTAATCCCGAATGCCGCGCTATACTTGCGCGGCAAGCGCGCGAACAAGCGCGACACTGGGATGAACGCACGCTGGCCGGACGCATGGCAGGTCTTTACCGCGAAACGCTGGCGCAACATGGAGAATAAAACACATGACGGAAAGCCCGTTCAAGGGAAAGACCGGCCTGCGCCGCGTCCTCAACGCTTTCCATTATTCAATGGCCGGCCTGCGCGCCGCCTGGAGCGGCGAAGATGCCTTCCGGCAGGAATTGGTATTGGCAGTAATCCTGATGCCGCTCGCGTTCATCCTGGGACACACGCCCGTCGAACGGGCACTGATGGCCGGTTCGCTGCTGCTGGTACTGATCGTCGAATTGCTGAACTCCGCGATTGAAGCCACCGTAGATCGCGTCTCACTGGAACGCCACCCATTCGCAAAACGCGCCAAAGATATTGGCAGCGCGGCAGTGTTTATTGCGCTGGTGAATGTGGCGGTGATTTGGGGGTGTGTTTTGATTTCGGTTTAGTGATGCTGCCCCCTTTAATTTGATGAGACTCGCCTTAACACCGACAGTTTATCTAAGTCATAAACTATCAATCTCAAATAATCTTTGTCTATACACACATTGCCACATGTGCAGCCAATGTTATCTTTCGGCACCGATGGAATAATTCCTCCGCAGCTGTCACAACGATAATAAATGTTATTGTCTTTAGGAACTGCCGAGGTAGATCTATACCTGCTGCCAATGAGTTGATATATATGTTTAGTCATTTCACTGCCTTCAGATGTTCTAAATCCAAGCCCGCGTAGGTTGGACTGAGCGAAGCGATGTCCAACATTCGGAAGCGCAAGCGTTGGGGTTCGCTGCGCTCACCGCCAACCTACGATTAAAGCAAACGTAGGGCGGGGCTCGCCCCGCGCTGTATGAATCGCAATGACCGTTCCGCGCGGGGCAAGCCCCGCCCTACCTCAATTACATACGCCCGTAACCAACTCGCACATCATCCTCTCCTCATCCGCCGGTACGATCAACACCGGCTTGGAATCGTCGGAATGAATGCGGCTACGCGCGGCGTGGTTGGCGTCGGCATCAAGCGCAAAACCCAGAAAACCCAGCGGCTCGCAAATGGCGGCGCGTATCGTTGGCGCGTGTTCGCCGATGCCGCCGGTGAATACCAGCGCGTCGATGCCGCCTGCTTTTGCCGCCAAGCTGCCGATGGCGGCGCGCACCTGGTGGCAGAAATACGCGACGGCGAACCGCGCTTCCGATGTATCACTTTGGAGCAGCACATTCATCTCGGCGCTGATGCCGCCGGACAACGCCAGCAATCCCATCTTGTGAAACACCACGTCGGCCAACTGTTCCGCGTCGAAACGCTGCGCCAGTTCCAGCATCACGCCGGGGTCGAGATCGCCGCTGCGCGTGCCCATGACGATGCCGCCAGCGGGCGTGTAGCCCATCGTGGTGTCTGTGGATTTCAGATTTTCCAGCAGACACAAACTGGCGCCGCTGCCGAGATGCGCGACGATGATTTTGCCGGTCGCCGCATCGCCCAACAAATCCGGCAGCGTTTGCGCGACCCAGGCATAGTTGATGCCGTGAAAACCGAAACGGCGCAGACCCCATTCCTGCGGAATCGGCAAGCGCCGCGACAATTCCGGCAGGGTGGCGTGAAAGGCCGTGTCGAAGCACGCCACCTGCGGCGCGGCGAAACGCTCCGCGCATAAATCCAGCCCCAACAAATTGCTCGGCATATGCAAGGGCGCAAGACAAATCAGCCCTTCCAACCGCGCGCGCTCGGCAGCGTCCACCAGCCGCGCCGCGTCGGCGATGTCGCCGCCGTGAACGAGGCGATGACCGATGATGTCCGGCTTTTCACCGGACAATTCCCGCATCAAGCCATCAAACGCCTCGCGCGGATCACGCACATGCGCATAACGAAAATTGCGGCGCGAGCCGTCGGGATGAAACAGGCTGGCTTTCACCGAGGAGGAACCGCTGTTGAGGGTGAGGATGGTTTTCATGGCGGCATGTCAGGTATCACGATTGAGCAAATCAGCCAGCGCGCGAAATGCGCTCCTGATTGAGATTGTATCGGCATGAATCGTAATTTATGTGTGAAATTACAATTTAACTGCGCGATATTGCAAGTTCCCCCGCAGAAAGATACCGCCTCAATTTTAATTCTCCTACCATACCAACTTTCCCTGTCGTCATTCCCGCAGAGACGCACTGCTGTCCGGGATAAATCGAGGTCGTGATAATGCAAGTGCTGCAAGCGCAGGAGAAATCGAATGAGAGAAGAAACACCGACTCGATTTTTCCCCGCCGACCACCCCCTCTCCCTTGACGGGAGAGGGCTGGGGAGAGGGTGAATCGTGACGTGTCATTTCGCTTTGATGTGAAAGCGGAAAGAGCCCCCTCTCCCCCACCCCTCTCCCACAAGGGGGGTGGGGCTTTGTGTGGACCGTCCAGAAAATATTTATTACGGACAACAGTGCACAGAGGCGAGAATGACGGAGAAAAATTATCTGCAAAAATACCGCTCAAAACGGCCACTTCCATTCATCTTCTTCCGGCAGGTCAACGCCGTATTCATGCGCGTAATTGCAACACTCAA
>JAITMU010000110.1 GCA_031277195.1 Gallionellaceae bacterium
CTGCTGGGATTGACGGCCTTGCGGCGCGTGCCTGCGATGCTCAACTACACCGCAGGCGTCGATGGCATGCAGGCGGCTTGCACGGCGGCGGAAGTGCGTCTGCTGATTACCTCGCGCGCATTCGTCGAGCAGGCGAAACTGGGCGACAAACTCGCCGCGCTGCAAGGCATCGAGCGCATCGTTTATCTGGAAGATTTGCGCGCGCAGATCACGTTGGCGGACAAGCTCTGGCTGCTGTGCCGCTTGCCGTTCCCGCGCGGCGTCGAAATCGAAACGCCAACGGAAAGCCCCGCCGTGGTGCTGTTCACTTCCGGCTCCGAGGGCAAGCCCAAGGGCGTGGTGCTGTCGCATCGCGCGATGCTGTCCAACATCGCGCAGATACGCGCCATCATCGACCTCAATCCAGATGACCGCGTGCTCAACGTCCTGCCGATTTTTCACTCCTTCGGCCTGACCGGCGGCGCACTGCTGCCATTGTTTTCCGGTTCCAATCTGTTTATTTATCCCTCGCCGCTGCATTACCGCGTCATTCCCGAACTGGTGTACGACCGCAACTGCACCATCCTGTTCGGCACCGGCACCTTCCTCGGTCAGTACGCAAAATTTGCCAATCCCTATGATTTCCGCACGCTGCGCTACGTCGTCGCTGGCGCGGAAAAACTCGCGCCCGCCGTGCGCCTGCAATGGATCGAAAAATTCGGCATCCGCATTCTTGAAGGTTATGGCGCGACCGAAACCGCGCCGGTGATCGCCGTCAACACACCGATGGCGTATCGCAGCGAAACCGTCGGCCAGTTTTTGCCCGGCATTGAATATCGCCTGGAAAACGTGCCCGGCATTGAGCGCGGCGGTTTGCTGCATGTGCGCGGCCCCAACGTAATGAGCGGCTACCTGAAAGCCGAGCAGCCCGGCATGCTGCAAACGCCGGAATCCAGCATCGGCGCAGGCTGGTATGACACCGGCGACATCGTGGAGATCGACGAAGACGGCTTCATCCACATCATCGGCCGCGTCAAACGCTTCGCCAAAATCGCAGGCGAGATGGTGAGTTTGGAAGCAGTGGAAAAACTCGCGCAAACCGCCGCACCAGACGCCCAACACGCCGCCAGCAGCCAGCCGGATGCAAGCAAGGGAGAAGCGCTGGTGTTGTTCACGACAGACGCCACGCTTGATCGCGCCGCGTTGCAGGAAGCCGCGCACCAACTGGGGATGCCGGAATTGGCAGTGCCGAGGAAAATTGTGCGGGTTGAGACGTTGCCGCTGTTGGGGAGTGGGAAGACGGATTATGTGACGTTGAGGAAGATGGCGGAGGGGGTTTAAGGATTTCCCCTCACCCTACCCTCTCCCCGCAAGCGGGGAGAGGGAATTAAGTCCCCTCTCCCCATTTATGGGGAGAGGGTTAGGGTGAGGGGAAACACCAAACGCCCTGCAATTTTTCATATCAGCAACACCACCGCCTGCGCCGCAATCCCCTCGCCGCGTCCGGTGTAGCCCAGTTTTTCGGTGGTGGTGGCTTTCACGTTCACGGCGTTCACGGCGATGCCGAGATCAGCGGCGATGTTGGCTGTCATCGCGGGAATGTGCGGTGCCATCTTCGGTGCTTCGGCGATAATGACTGCATCCACATTGCCAACGCGAAACCCCGCGCCTGCGATTTTTTTCGCCGTCTCGCGCAGCAACACGCGGCTGTCGATGTCTTTGTATTTCGCGTCGCTGTCAGAAAAATGCCGCCCGATGTCGCCCAGCCCCGCCGCGCCCAGCAGCGCATCGCAGATCGCGTGCAGCAACACATCCGCATCCGAATGACCGAGCAGCCCTTTGTCGTGCGGAATCTCCACACCGCCGATAATCAATTTGCGGCCTGCGACCAGTTGGTGAACGTCGAAGCCTTGTCCGATGCGCATGTTTTTTCCTTTTAGTGTGCCACCATTCCACTCCCTCTCCCTTGATGGGAGAGGGTTGGGGATAACCAGCGACTTGCCCGCTTGCGGGCTTAGTCGAATGGCTAGTAGTTTCATCAGAGGGTGAAGGATGTCTCGCCAAGCCCCCTCTCCCCTACCCCTCTCCCACCAGGGGAGAGGGGTTGAATCATTACAAACCCAAAATCAATTCCGCCATCCTCACATCCCGCGGATACGTCACCTTGAAATTCGCCTGCTCGCTTTCCACCAGTTTAGGCCGCAAGCCCAACGCTTCCACGGCAGACGCTTCATCTGTCACTTGCGGCGCGGATTGCAGCGCGCGCATCAGCAATCCGGCGCGGAACATTTGCGGCGTTTGCGCTTGCCACAGATTGGCGCGATCTTCGGTGCGCGCGATGCGACCATCCGTGTCTGCGCGCTTCAACGTATCCGCCGCCGGTGCGGCGAGAATGCCGCCGACCTCATCATCGCGCAGTTCGTCGATCAGCTTTTGCAAATCCGATTGCGCGAGGCAGGGACGCGCCGCGTCATGCACCAGCACCCAGTCATCGGCGTCCAGTTCGGCGGCAAGCAAACCGTTGCTCACGCTCTGCGCCCGCGTCACGCCGCCGCAATACAAAGGTTGCAGCTTGTCGCCGAAGCGCGACCAGTCATATGAATGAAACAAAGCATCGTCCGGCGCCAGCACCACGAATACGGTGGCAATGTCGGCGCTGTCGCACAACGTCGCCAACGCATGATGAATCATCGGCTTGCCGGCCAGCGGCAGATATTGCTTGGGCAGGTCGCCGCCCATGCGGGAGCCGGAACCGGCGGCGGGGACTAGGGCGTGGAATTGGGGCATGGCGGAATTGTACACGCTTCCCCTCCCCGTCATTCCAGCGTTCGCCGGAATGACGGGGATGACGGAGATGAGATGCCCACTCGCCTGCCTTATAATGCCAATCTTTGCATCGACCGCCTCACATGCTTTTCCAGTCCCCGCATTCCCGCCCCCGCTACACCCATTTGCACGGCTCATCCGACGCGCTGGCGCTAAGTCAGTTCGCGCAGAAAAAATCGCCATTGGTGGTGATTGCGGCGAATGCGCTGGAGGCGCAGCGGCTGGTTGAGGAGATTCCGTTTTTCGCGCCGGATTTGCGCGTGCATCTGCTGCCGGATTGGGAAACGCTGCCTTACGATCATTTTTCGCCGCATCAGGATTTGGTGTCCGAGCGGCTCGCCACGTTGCATCACATTCGCAGCAATGCGTTCGACATTGCTGTGGTGCCGATTACGACGGCGCTTTATCCGCTGCCGCCTGTGGAATATCTCGCGGCATTTACGTTTTTTCTGAAACGCGGCGAGCGGCTGGACGTGAACACGCTGCGCGAGCAGATGACGTTCGCCGGATACAGCCATGTGCAGCAAGTGCTGACGCCGGGCGAATACTGCATACGCGGCGGGCTGATCGACTTGTTTCCGATGGGCAGCGTGCTGCCATATCGCATTGATTTGTTCGATGACGAAATCGAAACCATCTCCACCTTCGATGTCGATACGCAGCGTTCGCTGTATCCGGTGCAGGAAATCCGTCTGCTGCCCGCGCGCGAATTTCCGCTGGATGAAAAAGGTCAGGCGCATTTTCGCCAGAGCTTCCGCGAACGCTTTGAAGGCGATCCGTCGAAATCCGGCATTTACAAGGATGTCAGCAAAGGCATCGCTCCGGCGGGCATCGAGTATTACCTGCCTTTGTTTTTTGAGCGCACGGCGGTGTTGTTCGATTATCTGCCGCATGATGCGACGTTGTGTTTGCATCATGATGTGGAGGAAGCCATTGCCTCGTTCACGGCGGATGCGGCGTCGAGATACAACTTGTTGCGTGGTGATCCGCAGCGGCCTTTGTTGGAGCCGAGGGAGTTGTTTTTGAGTGGGGAGGAATTTTTTATTCGCGTGAAAGAGTTTGAGCGGGTGGATGTGGGGGTGGCAAGTGTTCCCTCACCCCAACCCTCTCCCGGAGGGAGAGGGAGTAATGATGCTCTTCCGGAGGGAGAGACGCATGATCCCCGCTCCCTCCGGGAGAGGGTTGGGGTGCGGGAACCCTCAAAAAACCTCACCCCCAGGC
>JAITMU010000150.1 GCA_031277195.1 Gallionellaceae bacterium
GCCCCTCACCCTACCCTCTCCCCGCAAGCGGGGAGAGGGAAAGTAGTCCCCTCTCCCCATAAATGGGGAAAGTAATCCCCTCTCCCCATTTATGGGGAGAGGGTTAGGGTGAGGGGCGACAGTGCGGAGCAAATGCCGCCCATTCCGCAAAAAACACAAAGCCTGCCCCGCCCTACTCCGTCATTCCAGCGAACGCTGGAATCCAGCGCATTTATCAAAATATTCCGGCGTAGCCGGACAACAAGGTTTTGTCCGCTGCGCGGGTTATTATTCTCGCTGGATTCCAGCTTGCGCTGGAATGACGAGAGAACCCTACCCTTTGAACACCTCCCAAATCCGCACCATCGCCCAGGTATCCAACCCACAATACGCCAGCAACTGTTCCTCAATTTCCTGCCGGCGTTCTTCCGCTGTCTCCGGCGCAATCGCTTCCAGATAGGCTTCCATCGCCATGCCGCCGTGTTGCACGCCTTCCAGGTCGTCGTAGCTCAGGTCGGGACACAGCGCGGGCAATACGCTTTTGATGCTCCAGCTTCCCTGCTGGCTGGGGTGGTAGTAATGCGCTTGCGCGATGGGCAGCAAATCCACCAGCCGGTCGTTCAAGGCGAGCAGCGGTTTTTTGAGTTTGGGGAAACGCGCGGCGAGGTCGGCGATGCGGCCTGCTTCAAATTTGGCGTTGTACGCAAAGATCGGACCGCTGGTGCCGCAGGCGTCGATCAGCGCTTCGGCCAATGCGCGGGAAGGGTCGTCGCCGGACAAATCCAGAAACGGCGTTTCTGTCACCTTTCCGTTGCGCGACAGTTTTTGCACGCTGAACTGAAAGGGAATCTGCTGGTAGGGGCGTGTGCCTTTCCAGATGGGGACGGTAAACCGGATGGTTTCGAAGTCGAGAAAATAGGCGGGCAGTTTGTGCGCGGCCAGCTTTTCTGCCGCGCCTTCGCCGTCGAACCAGATCTCGCCGGAGAGCGTGGCGTGTTTGACGCGCAGTTGCGTTTCGTTCAGCAGATCATCCGACACTTCGCGCATGTCGCTCGCGCCCGTTTCCTTGATTTTTTTGGAACGGCGCGGCAGCCATTCCACCGGATATTCCGCTTGCGGTTCCTGGCTGCTGCAATAGTTGTAAAAGCCGCACTCATACGGATCGCCGCATTGATCGCCCGTGGCGATGTTCGGCGCTTTGCGTTTGGCGGCGACGGTGTGCGCGGCTTTGATCCATTGTTCCACTTCATCCGCGCGTTCCATGGCTTCGTCGGTCAAATCATGTTCGACAAGCAGGCCGTCGTAATCGCCGCCACCCGGATACACCCAACTGCTATCCACACATGCCAGCGCGACGCCAGTCAGCGCGATGCCCATTTTTTGCGCGATATAGGTCTGGATGGCGGCATCGTCGCGGTGATAGTCTTTGACGCTGGCGGAGGATTTCACTTCCACCATGCGCCACCGACCGCCGCGCACGGGCAGCATGATGTCGGCGAATGCGCGCACGCCTTCGTCTGGCAGGTTAAGCCCCGCTTCAAAAATCGGCTGCTTGCCCTGCAACAGGGTTTGCGTGCGGGCAAACGCGGCGGCCATGCCTTCCTCCCAAAAATCGACAAGTTCGCCTTTGCCTTTTGGGTCGTATAACTGCCGCGCCAGTTCTCCTATTTGATTACCTTCGGCATACGATTTTTCCGTGGCGGCGGAATCTTCCCGCAATTCGGGATGGTGTATTTCCAGCCAGAGCCGTTTCGGACATTGACGCCAGGCGATGAGTTTGGATTTTGAAAGCGGCTTCATGGTGCTTCTCCTCGTTATGAATTCGGAATGGGTGTATTATCGCTCCGTTTTGGGACAAAATTTGTCTCTTTATCGGAGCATGATACCGCCATGGCAACACTCGACAATCCCATTCTCGCCCTGCTGCCCACGTCCCGATCCAGCAATCCCTGGATGTCCACCACGCAGATTGCCGAACGATTGAAGGCGGCCGGACAGGAGGTCAACCACAAAAAAACGGTCATGCGTCGCCTGCAGGAACTGGAATCGCAACATCTGGTGCTATGCGAACAGCGCGGCAAGGCGTATTACTGGCAACGCAAGGAAGGCGCAAGCGGATTGGCGAGCGGAAAGATGTCGCTCGAAGAAGCGCTGGCGTTGCAAATTCTGAAGCAATTCGCCAAAAACCAGTTGCCCGAACAAGTGCT
This sequence comes from Gallionellaceae bacterium, assembly GCA_031277195.1. Taxonomy (GTDB): domain Bacteria; phylum Pseudomonadota; class Gammaproteobacteria; order Burkholderiales; family Gallionellaceae; genus JAITMU01. The sequence goes on from JAITMU010000150.1 coordinate 2,187, forward strand.
GGGCTACCTGAAAGGCTTGCTCGACGCAGCGGATGAGCGGCTGAAAAATCCGTATTCCGAAGAGGATCGGCGCTATGCCCAATGGCACCGGAAAATCGCCGTTTCCGCCGGACATTTTCAGTTGATGCCTCCGACCATCAAGAATGAGGTTTTCGACCGCATCACCGATGCGCTGTTCATGGAGCGCCTGCTGTCCGTCAGGCATAAAAAAGTCAACGATGAAGCCCCCAACGAACGCATCTTGATGCCGCTGGGGCTGGTCGAAGTCGCCAATGGATTGACGTATCTGGTGGCGCGGATGCGCCGCGACGATGGCAGTTTTTATGACAACCAGCGTTTTTATCGGCTGGATCGCATCAGCAGCGCGCGCCTGCTGGATGACAATTTCCGATATCCGCGCGACTTCAATCTGGATGCTTACATCCACGAACAGCGGGAGATGGAGTTTTACCCCGGCGAATCGATCAAGGTAACGCTCAAAATGTCCACCAACGCATACACCGTTTATCTGAGCGAAACCCCGCTCACCAGAGACCAGGACGTGACTCACCACAAGGACGGCAACGTCACCGTAACCGCGACCGTGGTGGAAAGCTGGCGCTTCCACGAATGGCTGCTGGCGCGGGCGGGGGAAATGATGGTCGTGTCGCCGAAGAAATTGCGCGACAAGGTAAAAGGGGATTTGGAGAGGGCGGTGCAGTTGTATCAATATAAAGTTGCAGACCTGAAAACGAATACGAAAATTTAATTGCATCATCACAGGAGGCGGGTATGCGGATTACACGCGAAGTTATGGAATGTTTGAAACGCTGGCACAATGTTGGAATGGTGGAGTGGTTTTTACGCCGCTTTCCCGAGGGCGAAGCGGAATATCAAGATGTGCTCAATGCAGCGGCGGCGGATGGCGAGTCATACTACGCATATGCCTTAATGAAAAGCATCAAATCCGAAACCACCATTGAAGTTGATGCCATTACCGACTGCAAACATTTTTTCGCGGCTGGAAATCTCGTTATCAAAACCAGCGCCATCATTTCCGGGAAGTTATACGCTGGCGGAAGTATCCAAGCCGGAGAGGATATAACAGCCAAAGGAGGCATCTGGACGACTCACTGTGTTTCTGCGGGCAAAAACATCAATACTGACAGCATTGAAGCTGACCGCATCGTGGCTGGCGGGTATATCAAGGCAGATGGTCCCATCCGGGCTGAGTGGGAGATTACAGCCGGTGATTACATCAAAGCTGGTGGCGTTATTGAAGCCCTCCAACGTAGCGATTCAAGTAGACACGTCGGTATCAAGGCGGGCACTTACATCAAGGGCGAGTACATCAAAGCAGTATCACGCATTGAGGCTGGTACCGACATTACAGCCAGCGACCTCATCGAGGGGGATTACATTACCACTGGCCTCCTGCGCTACGACACAAACGATGAAGAAAACAAAACCGGCGGAGATATCGTATCCCGCGGCGATATCCAAGCCCGCTCGACGATCAAGGCAGGTGGCAACATCAAAGCAGGCAGGGACATCAAAGCTGGCGACAACATTCTGGCCTGGCAAGGAATTGACGCGGGAGAAGCTATCGAAGCGATTGGGGGAATACGAGCCAGCACGAACATCAAGGCCGGAGGCAAAATCAACGTTGGCCATGCCCACGCCGGTACTGACATTGAAGCCGAGTATGATATCGTCTGCGGCAGCACCCTTGAGGCCGGCAGAAACCTTGAGTCAGGCGGAGATATTAAAGCTGGTGCCATTGATGCTGGCGGAAACATTGAGGCGAGGGGAAGCATTCTGTCAGGCTCATCCATTACGGGGGCGCATATTGAAGCCCGCATCGGCATCTTCGCAGGGCTCAATGAAAGACGCGAATCATGGCCTACGCGCGCGAAAGTTACCGCCGCAACCAAACCGGATAATCTGAACAGCGGTTTCTGGGTTGAGCCGGAAGATCCAAACGGCGAACTTGGTAAATAACGGATATTTCCTGAATTCCGCCGAACCTGCACGGCGGGATTTATCTCACGGTTGTCCCGCAATTTCCGCGCGCCCTGCCCCGTCATTCCAGCGAACGCTGGAATCCAGTGCAGTTATCAAAATGCTCCGGCGTAGCCGGACAAGAAGGTTTTGTCCGCTGCGCGGGTTGTTATTCAACCCACTGGATTCCAGCTTTCGCTGGAATGACGGCGTGGGATGGTGCAGCCGCGATGCCCGCCCCGACTCAAAATCCAGCCAGTAAAAAAACACCGGAATCGACGCAATATAAGACATGAAATGTCTCATGCCTTGCCGATAATCTCCTCGTACACCAAAAGGAGATCGACATGGCTATGCGTTGTTCTGACATCGAAAAAGAATTGAGTCCCCTGTCCCGTCTGTGGATTTTGCGGATTCTCGTCAAGCTGGATGGTTACAAGAAATTCCTGAATTTCGACAGGCGCACGTTTTATTACGAAAAGGACGAGCTGGCCAGCCTGCTGGGTTTGCCTGATCCGCCTTCCAGCGAGAAAGACATCAACGGCAAGCGCGCGCGCAGACAAATCCTGCAACAACTTGAGGCATTGCTCGACGATGCGGAGGCTCATGCGCCCAAACAATCTTTCTCGAACCTTCTTCGGAACAACATCCAGGCGTTGAGCGAACATATCGGCCTGTCGGAAACCGACAGGCATCTCCTGGAATTTGCCGCCGCGCTGAAAAGCGATTCCATCATCAGCGACGCAGCCGACTATCTTGGCGAATTGAATTTGCGCAAGCTGGTTCATGTTTTGTCCGTTATTCTGGATATTCCCGGCAATGACATCTCTGCGTCGCTGCAATCAAACAGCCCGCTGACGCAATCCGGCTTGCTCACGGTTGACTCTCGCCACCGCTACCATCTTTCCAGCAAGATAGAGGTTCTATCGAACGATTTTGCGGAGCAGGTCTCCTTCATGCCGCTGAACCTGCCGTCCCTGATGCATGAATTCATCACGGAATCCAGCAAAGCCAAACTGACGCTGGAAGATTATCCGCACCTCTCCTCATTCATCGACGTGTTGCGTCCCTACATGCGCCAGGCCATTGATAATGGCCGCAAGGGGGTCAACGTATTGCTGTATGGCGCACCGGGAACGGGAAAAAGCGAGCTGGCGCGCGCAATCGCGCAGGAATTGAATTGCACGCTGTTCGAGTCCTCCAGCGAGGATTCCAGTGGCAATGCGCGCGACGGCGAAAGCCGGTTGAAAGCGTTTCGTTTTGTGCAATGCCTGTTTGCCCGGCAAAAAAATACGTTGCTGGCTTTTGATGAGGCCGAGGATATTTTCCGTGGCGGATTCTTCAGCCTCAGCATCGCAGACCGCCACAAGGGCTGGCTCAATCACATGCTGGAAAACAACCCAGTGCCGACCATCTGGCTGACCAACAGCATCGACAGTCTGGATGCCGCGTTCGCCCGCCGCTTTGATCTGGTGCAGGAAATCCCCATCCCGCCCAAGCCCATCCGCGAAAAAATCCTGAACGATGCCGCTGGCGGGATGCTGTCCGCATCCGCCGTCAAGCGGCTGGCGGAATCGGAGCATCTGTCGCCTGCGGTGGTGCAGCGTTCGGCTGCGGTCGTCAAGGCGATTCAGGATGACTTGCCAGAATCGCCGGACAAGGTGATGGAAACGCTGATCGCCAACACCATGACGGCGCAGGGTTTGAAGCGCATCCCGAAGAAAGACCCTGCGCGTCTGCCGGATGTTTACGATCCCGCTTTCATCAATACGGACATCGACATGGCGGAACTGGCGGCGGGCGTCAAGCAATCCCGCTCGGCGCGCATCTGCCTTTACGGCGCGCCCGGAACCGGCAAGACGGCCTTTGGCCGCTGGCTGGCGGAGCAACTGGAAGCGCCGCTGCACATCAAGCGCGCGTCCGATATTTTGTCGATGTGGGTGGGGCAGGCAGAAAAGAATATCGCCCATGCCTTCCGGCAGGCCGAAATGGAAAACGCCGTTTTGTTGATCGACGAAGTGGACAGTTTTCTGCGTGACCGCAAAAATGCCCAGCGATCCTGGGAAGTCTCGCAAGTCAACGAAATGCTGACGCAGATGGAAGCCTTCCCCGGCGTGTTCATCGCCTCGACCAACCTGATGGACGGACTGGACGAAGCCTCATTGCGGCGTTTCGACCTGAAGGTGAAATTCCAGTATCTGCGCCCGGAGCAGGCGCTGGAATTGTTCCGGCGGCATTGTGCTGGCCTGGGATTGGCCGATGACGACGAAAGCAGCACGCTCATCCGCTCACTGACCAACCTCGCACCGGGCGACTTCGCCGCCGTCATTCGGCAATCACGCTTTCATCCGCTGAAAACGGCGGGCGATTTTGCCCGTGCGTTGCAGAATGAGTGTGCGATCAAAAAGAACGGCGCGAAACAACCGATCGGTTTCAGATACTGACCGCCCGCATCATCTCCGTCATTCCAGCGAAAGCTGGAATCCAGCGCATTTATCAAAATACTCCGGCGTAGCCGGACAACAAGGTTTTGTCCGCTGCGCGGAGTGCATGTTCTTGCTGGATTCCAGCGTTCGCTGGAATGACGGGGATGACGACGGGAACAGGTCGAAAATTTCAAACCAAGACGCAACCAAAGCACGCAATTCATTGACACTGAAAGTCAACTCCGTATAATGCGCGCTTCCTTCGGGATGTGGGTCGTTAGCTCAGTCGGTAGAGCAGCGGACTTTTAATCCGTTGGTCGGCAGTTCGAATCTGCCACGACCTACCAACGCGAAACCCGGACCGAAGCGAAAAGCCCGCATCGATTGATCGCGGGTTTTTTCTTTTTCAGACCTCGCTCCCCCCCGCCGTTTCCGGGATATTTACGGCGTTTCTGCCAGCCAGTGTTCAATGAGCGGCGAACG
>JAITMU010000078.1 GCA_031277195.1 Gallionellaceae bacterium
GGGTTTCGCCTGCGGCTCAACCCAGCCTACGGATACTGAATGAAGCAAAACTACCTGACCCGCTCCACCTCCCCGCAAATCCGCTCCGCTCCCTGCAAAATCCTCGGCGAGGCGCGGCTGATCAAATCCGGCGGGATGAAGGCCATGCGCCCTTCCCGCGCTGCGGCGAGCGGCAGGCGGCGCCAGTGGGCAAGCATGTCTTTTTGCAGTTCCGGCGTATCGGCATCGCCCAGCAAGAGTTGCGGCCTGGCTTGAACCAGCGCTTCTTCTGAAATCGCGGGTGTCAGCAACGGCGCGTCGGCGAATACGTTTTCAGCGCCGCAAAGACGCAGCACATCGCTGACGATATGGTCGCCGTTCACCGTGAGCAGCGGATCGGCGGCGATCTGAAACCAGACGCGAACCGTCGGACGCGAGGCGTAGCGGTCGCGCAACGCCTCACGATGACGCTCGAAGCTGCGCGCGGCGGCTTCGGCTTGCGCCGTCGCATCACCCGCCTGGCCAAGCAAGCGCAGGGCGCGCGGAATGTCATCGAGACGGCGCGGTTCCAGCACCAGCGCTTTCAGTTTCATCTGCGCGAAACGGGCGCGGTCGGCGGCGGGAAAACTACTCGCCCAGGCCAGCACGAGATCGGGTTTCAGCGCGACGATGCGTTCCCAGTCGAGATGAAACACGTCCCCCACCAAGGGCAATTTGCGCGCGGCGTCTGGATAATCGCTGTACGCGGTCACAGCGACCATGCGCGAGCCAAGTCCGGCTGCGTAGGCAAGTTCGGTGAGATTGGGCGCGAGCGAAATGATGCGTTGCGGCGCGGCATCCAGCGAGAGCGTCGCGCCGTCGTCGCCGGTGATTGTGAGAGGCGCGGCATGAGCGGCGACGCACCCCGCCCAGACCAGCAGGAATACGAGCGTTTTCATGCCGCTTGTCGCAGCATCATGCCCCGGCTTTCTTCCCCAGGAAAATCTCCGCCTGCTCCGCCCACTGCGCCATCGGGTCGCGCGCGTAGCCGCTCTTGGCAAACATCTGCCAGCGTCCGATCACATAACACAACAGCGTGTTGGCGCGCGCTTCAGCGCCCGGTTCCAACGGCAGTTCGCCTTGCGTGATGGCAATGCGCAACGCCTGCTTGAGCGTCGTTTCGATGCGATCCATGAATTGATTGATGCGCGTTTGCAGGCGCGCATCCTCATTCACCAGCGCATCGCCGATCAGCACGCGCGTCATGCCGCGATTTTTTTGCGCGAAGCCCAGCAGCATGACCGTCATGCTTTCGGCCTGCCTCAAGCCGCTGTTTTCTCCGGCGATGATCTTGTTGGCAAGGCTGAATACGGTTTGTTCGATAAACTCGATCAAGCCTTCGTACATCTGCGCCTTGCTGGCGAAATGCCGGTACAGCGCCGCTTCGGAAACATCCAGTTTTGCCGCGAGCAACGCCGTGGTGATTTTTTCACCTTTGGGCTGCTCCAGCATGGATGCAATGGTTTGCAGAATTTGCAATCTGCGTTCGCCGGCTTTCGCGGTCATATTATCGACTCCCTGAAATCGAATGATTCATCCCAACCGCGCCCGCAGGCGCGGCAATTCCGTGACATCCCTGATTTTCGCATCCACATGCGCTGGCGCGCTCACCGCGCGAGTCACCCAGACGGTGCGCATGCCGAGACGCTTCGCCGTCCACAGGTTCTCCGCGCTGTCATCCACCATCACGCAACGCACCGGCGCCAGCCGGTAGCGTCGCAGCAAGCGTATGAAACCCGCCATCTGCGGCTTGGGACGATAGCGCGAATGTTCGATGGCGAACACGTCGTCGAACAAGTCGTCCACGCACAACAACTTCAACACCTCGTTCGCGTAACGCTGCGGCGCGTTGGAAAACACCAGCTTGCGCCCCGGCAACACTTGCAACACATGACGCAGACGCGGGCGGCGCAGCACCATTGCGCCGAGATCGTCGAACTGATGCGTGTCGTGCAGAAAGTGCGTCGGGTCGGTGCCGTGGTGCTTCATCATGCCCGACAACGTAGCGCCGTAACGCCGCCAATAATCCGCCCGCAACGTGCCAGCGGCTTCTTCGTCCAGTCCCAGGTGACGTTGCAGATACGCCGTCATGCTGCGGTTGATGTGCGGGAAGATGTGCGGCATCGCATCGTGCAGCGTGTTGTCCAGATCGAAAATCCAGGTTGCGGCTTTCACTGCTCCACTCACTCCCCTCACCCTACCCTCTCCCCCCAAGTGGGGAGAGGGAGTTATTTGCTGCGGTCAGCTTTTCAATCCCCTCTCCCCGTTCACGGGGAGAGGGTAGAGTGAGGGGCTCTTCATTCACTCTTTATCAACGTCCCCACACCCTCATCCGTCAAAATCTCCAGCAGCAGCGCGTGTTCCACACGGCCATCAATAATGTGCACCGTCTTCACCCCGCCACGCGCCGCGTCCAGCGCGGAGCCGATCTTGGGCAACATGCCGCCGGACAGCGTGCCGTCCGCAATCATCGCGTCAACCTCCTGCGGCGTAATGCCAGTCAGCAGTTCGCCATCCTTGTCCAGCACGCCCGGCGTATTGGTCAGCAGCACGAGCTTTTCCGCGCCCAGCACTTCGGCCAGCTTGCCCGCCACCACGTCGGCGTTGATGTTCAGCGTTTCGCCATCCGCCGCCACGCCGATGGGCGCGATCACCGGAATGAAATCGCCGGAATCGAGAAAGTGGATGATGGACGGATCAATGCGGTCGATCTCGCCGACGAGACCAATGTCCAGCATCTTGCCCGGCTCGTCGCGGCTTTCCAGCATCATTTTTTCGGCGTGGATGAATGCGCCGTCCTGGCCGGTCAGCCCCACCGCCTTGCCGCCGTGCTTGTTGATCAGGTTAACGATGTCCTTGTTGATTTTGCCCAGCACCATCTCAACCACGTCCATGGTCTCCTCGTCGGTGACGCGCATGCCCTGCACGAATTCGCCCTGCTTGCCGACGCGCTTGAGCAAATCGTTGATCTGCGGCCCGCCGCCATGCACCACCACCGGATTCATGCCGACCAGCTTCAGCAGCACGACATCGCTGGCGAAGCCTTCCTGCAACTTCGGATCGGTCATCGCGTTGCCGCCGTATTTGACCACGATGGTCTTGTCGAAAAACCGCTGGATGTAGGGCATCGCCTCGGACAGCGTGCGGGCTTTTTTGTCAGCGGCAGAGGGCGTGAGTGACATGGGAAAATCCTGGCGCGAAGTGAAGAAGGAATGACGGTCATTCTACAACAGAACATGCCCCGCCCGGACTTGCGAAAAAAGCGCCGGATGTCGAGAATGGCGGCTGGTCAATCCATCGTTTTGAGGTCGCTCATGGCATCATCCCCGGAAATCATCACCATCGCCCACGTCATCCAGCAAGCGGTCGCGCCGGTTTTCCTGCTGACCGGCGTGGGCGCGTTGCTGACGGTGCTGACCAACCGTCTCGCGCGCGTGACCGACCGCCTGCGCACGCTGGAACAGACGACCAATCTCGATCAGCACAAGGACGAGATTTTGACGCTGAAAAGCCGGGCGCACGTGACACGCTGGGCGATCGTCCTGTGCACCATCAGCGCCTTGTTCGTCTGTCTGGTCGTCGCCGCGCTGTTCGTCAGTTCCCAGTTCGGCCTGGATCCCTCCGGCATGATCGCGCTGCTGTTCGTGGTGGCGATGCTGGCGTTGATTTCAGGGCTGTTGTGCTTTTTGCACGAGATTACGCTGGCGATGAGGGAAATGGGGAATTAGGTTGCGGTTCGTTTCGCTTACCGCAACCCATGGCAGTTCATAACGATTCATACGTCACAAACAAACTGTGGCTCTCGCCGGGCGCGACGTTCACCACGTTCTCCCCGGCATTACCGCTCTCGACGCAAACCATGCGCAGATGACCGTCGTCGCTGCCGAAATCACCCATCTTTGCAGCCTTCTCCGCGCCCGGATTCCACACCACGGTGGAGCGGCTGTTGCTTTTGCTGATGCGGATGCGGCGTCCTGAAACCGGGTCTTCGATGACGCAAGTTGATTCGGTGTTGACGTAGAGGCGATCCACTTCGCCCGCGATGACAACATCGCCCGCCTGCGTCTTGCGCTTCCAGTCATCCACCTTGTCGAAATATTCCGCGCCGTCCAGACCGGCAACGCGAATGCGCTCAACATCGCCGACGGCAAAATAAGTGTGCAGCGCCTCGCCGATTTCAAACGGCGCATCGCCGGTATTTTCCGTCGCCAGTTCCAGCGACAACGCGCGTCCCACCGTGACGATATTTTTTGCGCGGCAGGCGTGCGGCCATTGCGCGGGGGGGATGGAAGATTGCGGCAAGGCAAACACGATGCGAATGCTGCCATCCGCCAACTCCGCCGTTTCCTCGACGACCCAGGGCACGGTGCGGGCAAAACCATGTCCGGGAAAGCTGCTGTCCGTGGCATGCGCGCCGAACCAGGGCCAGCAAATCGGCACGCCGCCGCGCAAGGATTTCCCCGGCGTGAGCTTCGCCGCGGGACTGAGCCAGATCACCGGCTGCGCGCCTGCGGGCGTGAACGTCATCACATGCGCACCTTGCAGCGCGATGTCCGCTTGCGCGTGCGCCGTCGTAACGCGCGCGAAAATCGTACCGTTGTCGTTTTGAATGAACTGGAGCTTGTCGCCGATGGCGAATTGCTGGTTGAGCGCTGTAATGGTCATGGTTATCTCCCCTGGTTACGGTTTTGTTCTGCCGCTTTCTCGTCCACCAAATGTACCACTTTGCGTACCTTCTTGCGCATCGACAGCCAGAATCCCAAGCCGACGACCAACAGCGCGCACACCGCCGGAATCAACCAGTGCATGTCATCCGGCAGGAACGCAAACGCGGGCGCAAGTTTTTCATCGCTGACCAGCATTTCACCCGCCACATAGCCCAGCAAACCGCCGCCGAAATAAATGATGATGGGAAAACGATCCAGCAATTTCAGAATCAACTGACTGCTCCAGGCAATCATGGGAATGCTCACCACCAGACCGAACACCAGCAACCAGACGTTGCCGTGCGCCGCGCCCGCCACGGCCATCACGTTGTCCAGGCTCATCACGAAGTCGGCGATGATGATGGTTTTCACCGCGCCCCACAGATGCGTGTCGGCTTTGATGTTGGACTCGCCGTGCGCTTCGTCTTCGGGCAGCAACAGCTTGATGCCGATCCACAACAGCAGCACCGCGCCGACCATGCGCAAATAGGGAACGCTGAGCAATTCGAGCGCGAAGAACGTCAGCACCACGCGCAAGCCAATCGCACCGGCCACGCCGAACATGATGCCTTTTTTGCGCTGCTCCACCGGCAGATTGCGGCAGGCCAGCGCGATCACGACCGCGTTGTCGCCCGACAACAGCAAATCAATCACGATGATTTTGAAAACGCCCGTCCAGAATACGGGGTCGTTCAGCATTTCAACCATGTCATCCTTTCAATTCCGATGTCCCCCTCTCCCTTGATGGGAGAGGGGCGGGGGAGAGGGTGAAGGAATCTCACCGCCCCCTCTCCCCAACCCCTCTGATGAAACTACTAGCCATTCGACTAAGCCCGCAAGCGGGCAAGTCGCTGGTTATCCCACGGGGGGAGAGGGGCTTGGGCGCGCCCCTTCCAATGAGGAGAGAGCTTACCTGATTAATTTTCGCATCGTGCGCCCCATGTCCGCCGGATTGCGCGTGACATGAATACCGCATGCTTCCATCACGGCGAGTTTTTCCGCCGCGCCGCCTTCGCCGCCGGAAATAATCGCACCGGCGTGACCCATGCGCTTGCCCGCAGGCGCAGTCAGACCGGCGATGAAACCGACCACCGGCTTTTTCATGTTGTCCTTGATCCAGCGCGCGCATTCTTCCTCGTCGCTGCCGCCGATTTCGCCGACCATAATGACGGCATCTGTTTCGGGATCGTCATTAAATAATTTCATCACGTCGATGTGCTTCAAGCCGTTGACCGGATCGCCGCCGATGCCGACACAAGACGATTGCCCCATGCCCAGCTCGCTGAGTTGCCAGACCGCTTCATACGTCAGCGTGCCGGAGCGCGACACCACGCCGATGCGGCCTTTGCGATGGATGTGTCCCGGCATGATGCCGATTTTGATTTCGTCCGGCGTAATCACGCCCGGACAATTCGGGCCAATCAACAACGTGCGCTTGCCCTGCATCTTGTAGCGCGTCTTCAGCATGTCATGCACCGGAATCCCCTCGGTGATGCAAATCACCAAGTCGAGATCGGCCGCCACCGCCTCGTCAATGGCGGCGGCGGCATAGGCAGGCGGCACATAAATCACCGACACCGTAGCGCCGGTTTGCGCCTTCGCCTCCGCAACACTGTCGAATACCGGAATATCCTCGAAACGCTGCCCGCCCTTGCCCGGCGTCACGCCCGCGACAAAACAATTCGCGCCGTTCGCATACGCCTTGCAATGCGTGGTGTGAAACTGCCCGACCTTGCCGGTCATGCCCTGCGTCATCACGCGCGTGTTTTTGTTGATCAGAATGGACATGAATACGTTGTCTAAAAATAAAACTGCGAAATCATTAACCGCATGGCAAAAACCACGCGCCGCTCACTCCCCTCTCCCCTCTCCCCTCGCGGGAGAGGGGTAGGGGGAGAGGGGGTAGCGCGTCCCACCCTCTCCCTGCCCCTCTCCCGTCAAGGGAGAGGGGACGCTTTGAAATAACAGCGGCGATTTCTCTGTGCGCTCGACAGGTTCAAAGAACTAAATTTTACCCTTGAGCCGCAGCCACCACTTTCGCCGCCGCGTCTGCCATGTCCGTCGCCGAGATGATCGGCAAACCGGATTCCGCCAAAATCTGCTTGCCCAAATCCACGTTGGTTCCTTCCAGCCGCACCACCAGCGGCACGGCGAGTTTCACTTCGCGCGCGGCGGCGACCACGCCTTCGGCGATCACGTCGCAGCGCATGATGCCACCAAAAATATTGACCAGAATCGCGCGCAGCTTGTCGTTTTTCAGCATCAGTTTGAACGCTTCGGTGACTTTCTCTTTCGATGCGCCGCCGCCCACGTCGAGAAAATTCGCCGGGCTGCCGCCATAGAGTTTGATGATGTCCATCGTCGCCATCGCCAGCCCCGCGCCGTTCACC